>NZ_JALKFY010000854.1:0-105053 GCF_023242985.1 Frankia sp. Mgl5
ACGCCGGTGCGACCGACGAGGAGATCGACAAGATCACCTGGCAGAACGCCTGCCGGTTCTTCAACTGGGACCCGTTCTCCGAGATCCCCAAGGAGCGCGCGACCGTCGGCGCCCGCCGTGCGATCGCGACCGACGTCGACACCGCCATCCGCTCCCGCAAGGAATGGGCCCGCCTCTTCGCGGAGAAGCACCCCGAGACCATCTGAGAACGCACGCCCTGGCCGGCTCCCGCTCCACCGGAGTCGGAGTCGGCCAGCGGCACGAAAACGAAAAGACCCGGCGCGACGCACCCACCTCGTTGTGGCTGCGCCGCGCCGGGCGTCGTTTCCGGCCCCCCCTCGGGACGTCCACCACGCCGCCCCCGCGGTGGACGTCCCGGGCCGTGCTACGGGGCGATCTCCAGGACGATCTTCCCGATGGCGTGGCCGTCGGCCACATAGCGCAGCGCCGCCGCTGTCTCGTCGAAGGTGAAGCTGGCGCCGATGTGCGGCACCGCCTTGCCCGCGGCGAACAGTTCCATGAGCTCCCGCTCGTTGCGCTGGAGCTCGTCCGGCGCGTGCGTACCCAGGTCGCGCAGCTGCATCCCGCCGATCTGGATGCCCTTGAGCAGCACCAGGTTGAGCGGGATCCGCGGGATCGAGCCCGCGGCGTAGCCCACCGTGACGAACCGGCCGCGCCAGCGCAGCGAACGCAGCGCGGGCTCGGCCAGGTCACCGCCGACGGGGTCGATGACCACGTCGGCGCCGTCCGGGAGGGTCTCCTTCAGCGCCTTGCGGAGGTCGTTCGCGCGGTGGTCGATGAGGTGGGTGGCGCCGTTGGCGGCCGCCACCTCGAGTTTGCGCGCGGACGACGCCACCGCCGTCACCGTGGCGCCCAACGCCGCCCCGAGCTGGACGGCGGCGAGGCCCACCCCGCCACCCGCGCCGAGCACGACGAGCTGCTCGCCGGGCTGCAGCCGGGCCACCGACCGGAGCATGTGGTACGAGGTGCGGTGCGCCACGCCGAAGGCGGCGGCCACGGTGTCGGCGATGCCGTCCGGCGTGCGGGTGATGCCGGCGGCCCGCGCCACCGCGACCTCGCCGAAGGCACCGACCATGCCGGTGCCGAACACCCGGTCGCCGACGGACACGCCGGTCACGTCCGCGCCGACCGTCTCGACGACACCGGCGAACTCGCTGCCGGGGACGAACGGCGGCGGCACCTTGACCTGGTACTCACCGGCGACCAGCAGGACGTCGGAGTAGTTGACCGCCGCCGCGTGGACCCGTACGCCGATCTGGTCGGGCTGCGGCTCGGGAGTGGGGAACTCCTCGACGCGGACGACCTCCGGCGGGCCGTACTCGCGGCAGACCGCGGCGCGCACCTCAGCCCACCCCGCCGCTGGTGAGCGGGCGGCGCCCGGTCACCGGCCCTTCCACTGCGGCGTGCGCTTCTGGATGAACGCCATCGCGCCCTCCTTGGCGTCCTCGCTCTTGAACACCGCCGGCGAGAGCTGCGCCATGCGCTCCTGCCCGCGCGCGGGGTCGGCCGCGGCGGCCCGGACGATCTCCTTGGTCGCGGCGACGGCGAGCGGGCCGTTGGCGGCGATGCGCTCGGCGAACGCCAGCGCCGCCTCGAGCACCTTCTCCGGTTCGGCCACCGCGTTGACCAGGCCGAGCTGCTGGGCGCGCGCGGCGTCCACGGTGTCGCCGGTGAGGGTCAGCTCCAGCGCGAGGGCGAGGGGGATCCGGCTGGCGATGGCGACCGCGCCTCCGCCGGCCGCGAGCAGGCCTCGCTTGACCTCGGGCAGGCCGAACTTCGCCGCCGAAGAGGCCACGACGACGTCGCAGGAGAGCAGCAGCTCGAAGCCGCCGCCGACCGCGGTGCCGTTCGCGGCGCCGACGAGGGGGACCTTGACGTCGCCGCTCATCAGCCGGTCGAAGGCCGCTCGGCCCTCCTTGTCCTCCGGCGCGATCTGGGAGAAGCCCCCGCCCGAGGTGAAGGCCTTCAGGTCCATCCCGACGCAGAACGCCTTCTCACCCGCGGCGGTCAGCACGGCCACCCGGATGTCGGGGTCCGACTCCGCGGTGAGGATCGCCGAGCCGATGGCGCTGAGCAGCGCGGGGGTCAGGGCGTTGCGGGCCTCGGGCCGGTTGAGGCGGATGACCAGCACTGCCCCGACCCGTTCCAGCAGGATGTCCGCGGTGCTGGTGTCCGTGTCGGTCATCGCTTGTAGTCCGTGCTCTCCGCGAGGTCGGCGGCCTCCTGCATGGCGCCGAGCACGATCGGGCCGAACGTCAACAGCTTCTCGTCGTCACCCGCGCGCTGGTAGCCCTGCTCGAGGACGATGGCGAGCTTGAACTTGCAGAGGATCAGGTAGTAGTCGTAGTCGTCGACCTGCCGGCCGGACACCTCCGCGTAGTGCGCGAGGAGCTGGGACTTCGTCGGCATCGCGTAGAGATCCGCGTAGCTCTTGCCGATCAGGTCGGTCGAGCTGGTGTCCTCGGGCCAGCTCTGCAGCATCCAGGCCAGGTCGAGCTTGGGGTCGCCGACCGTGCCCATCTCCCAGTCGACGATGGCGGCCAGCTTCGCGGGCGCCCCGTGCTGGAACATCACGTTCGCGAACTGGTAGTCGCCGTGCATGAGCCCGGGGATGTAGTCGATCGGACGGTGCGTGCGCAGCCACTGCGCGGCCACGTCGAAGCCGGGCAGCTCCCGCTTCTTGATGCGGTTCAGGAAGGCCGTCCAGCGGTCGACCTGGCGCTCGTGGAAGTCGTCGGGGCGGCCGAGGCCCTCCAGACCGCGGGCCTTCCAGTCGACCTTCGACAGCAGCGCGATGCCCTCGGCGAGCTGGTAGGACAGCCCCTTGCGGAGTTCGAGGTCGGAGTTGAACGGCTCCGGCCAGACACCGCGCTGGCTCATCGGCGACCAGCCGTCCACGAAGCCCATGATGTAGAAGGAGCGGCCGAGGACGGAGGCGTCCTCGCACATGCCGAGCGCCGCGGTGTGCGGGACGTCGGTCCCGTCCAGGGCCTCGATGATGCGCCACTCGCGCAGGATGCCGGCGTCGCGGCTGGCGGGCGCCCCCGCCGGCGGGATGCGCAGCGCTCCGTGCAGGTCACCGCGGCGGATCTCGTAGATCTCGTTCTGCGTGCCACCGGAGACGTAACGGTGCTCGATCGGCTCGCCCTTGCCGGCGAGTCCGGCCTCGTCCATCCACGTGGCGAGGCGCTCGATGTCGATCACAGGTTCCCCACTTCGAGTTCCAGGTACTCGGCGTACTTCTCACGCGCCGCGGCGAGGCGCCTGGGCAGGTGCTCGGTGGGCCACAGGTCGTCGCTGGGCTTGTAGTCGCGCAGCACCTGCTTGGCCACGGTGACCTTGTGCACCTCGGTCGGCCCGTCGGCGAGGCCCATCACGAACGAGCCCATCACCATCTGACTGAAGGGCATCTCGTTGCTCGCGCCGAGCGCGCCGTGCACCTGCAGCGCCCGCGAGGCGATGTCGTGCAGGACCGCGGGCATGACCACCTTGACCGCGGCGATGTCCTTGCGGACCTTGCGGTAGTCCTTGTGCTTGTCGATCGACCACGCCGTGTAGAGCACGAACAGCCGGAACTGCGCCAGCTGGGCGTACGAGTCGGCGATGAAGCCCTGGACGAACTGCTTGTCGGCCAGCAGGCTGCCCTGCGTGCTCCGGCTCAGCGCGCGCTCGCACATCATGTCCAGCGCCTTCTTCGCCAGGCCGATCGTGCGCATCGCGTGGTGGATCCGCCCGCCGCCCAGGCGGGTCTGCGCGATGGCGAACGCCTGGCCCTCGCCGCCGAGCAGCGCGTCGTCCGAGACGCGGACGTCCTCGTAGTGGATGAGGGCGTGGTGCCCCTCGCCCAGCGGCTCACCGGGCAGACCCACGTTCCGGACGATGTTGATGCCCGGAGTGTCCGTCGGGATCAGGAACATCGACATGCCCCGGTACCGGCTGACATCGGGGTTGGTGACCACCATGACGATGACGAACCGCGCGGTGCTGGCGTTCGAGGAGAAGAACTTCCAGCCGTTGATCACCCACCCGTCGCCGTCCTTCACCGCGCTGCAGGTGAACTGGGTCGGGTCCGAGCCCGCCTGCGGCTCGGTCATCGAGTACGACGAGAAGCACTCGCCGTCCAGCAGCGGCTGCAGGTACTGCTTCTTCTGGGCCTCGGTGCCGTAGTGCGCGATGATCTCGGCGTTGCCGGTGTCCGGCGCCTGGCACCCGAAGACGATCGGCGCCCAGCTGGAACGGCCCAGGATCTCGTTGAGCAGCGACAGCTTGAGCTGCCCGTGCCCCTGGCCACCGAGCTCCGGGCCCAGGTGGGTCGCCCACAGGCCGTGGTCCTTGACCTGCTGCCGCAGGGGGTCGACGACCCGTTGCAGCGTCTCGCCGCGTGGCACGAACTGCAGGTCGGGCCAAGCCATGTCGAGGGGCTCGACCTCCTCCCGCACGAACTTGTTAGCCCAGTCCAACTGGGCCTGGTACTCGGGTTCGGTCTCGAAGTCCCACGACATCGTCGGTCTCCTCTCGGAGTGGTCAGAATAGCGTTCTGTACACAAAGAACGCAACTTCCGGATGATCGAAATATCGATCCGACGCTGGTCCGGTGATCACGGATCGCCGGGCTGGCCTCAGGGCTGGTCCAGTCCGTTTCATCAGGTTCGGACACTTTTGGAGTGATTCCAGTTCGGGGAGGTTCAGTCGGATTCGGGCCGGCTCAGGGCAGCGGGACGTTCAGGGCGGGCCGTGCCCGCCCTGGGCCCACCAGCTCAGGGGTGTAGACGGCCGGCTCCCCGTTGCGCCTGGCCTTGGCCGCGTACATCGCCAGGTCGGCGCGGTGCAGCAGCTGCTCGGCGGTGTCCGGAACGTCCGCGTCCGGGTCCGGGTCCGGCTCCGCGGCTGGGTTCGCGCCTCGGTGCGGGGCACCCGTCCCGGTCTCCGGGTCGACGGTCACCAGGCCCACGCTGGCCGCGACGGTGAAGGTGTGGCTCGCCAGCCGCACCGGCGCCCGGACCGCGGCCGCCAGCCGACGTCCGACTGCCTCGGGATCGTCGGTGTTGGCCGAGACGAGCAGGATCGCGAACTCGTCACCGCCGAGGCGGGCCACGGTGTCCGCCGCGCGGACGCAGCCGGCGAGCCGTGCGCCGGTGATCCGCAGCAGGTCGTCGCCCGCCGCGTGGCCGAGGACGTCGTTGACCCGCTTGAAGTCGTCGAGGTCGCAGAACAGGACGGCGAAGCGCTCGGCGGGGCCCGGCTGGCGGTGCAGCACCCGCTCGAGCCGGTCGATGAACAGGCTGCGGTTCGCCAGCCCGGTCAGCGGGTCGTGGAACGCCTGGTGCCGCAGCTGCCGCTGTTTCTCCTCCACCTGGCCGAGCAGGCGGATGTTGTCCGACATCGTCATCATCTGGCGCACCAGCGCGAGTAGGAGCAGGGCGAGCAGGGCCCAGATCTCCTCCCAGTGCTCGATGCCGTCTCCGGCGATCTGGAGCACCGTCGCCGCCCCGGCCGCGGTCAGCGGGAGGTACGGCAGGATCGCGTGCCACCGGCGGAGCCTGGCCGAGGCGGCCCGCCGACCCAGGCTGGGAACAGCGGCCAGCCCCACTCCCACGTCGTCGGCGTCGGCGTCGGCGTCGGCACCGGTAGCGGCACCCGTGTCGGGACCGGTGGAGATGGCGGCCAGGCCGATGAGCAGCGCACCGATGCCAATGGGCAGGTCGGTCAGCCGCGGGACGTCGTCCAGGCTGTGGATGAGCACCGCGAGCTCCCACATGGCGGAGATCGAGGCGGCGCACATGCCCGCGAGCAGGAGCGCGTGGCCGCGGCTGTCGCGCGGCTCGCGGAACACGGCCACCAGGATCAGCACGACGAAGACCACGAGCGAGACCGCGGCGAGGATGATCGAGTAGAGCGGGCCGGGGCCGAGTGGTTCGCCGTGCCCGACCGTGCGCTTCAGCACGGTGGCCCAGACCAGCAGCGCCACCGAGCCGACCACGATCATGCCGTCCAGGATCGTGATCGCGTACCAGCGGTAGGCGTGCAGCGGCCCGCCGTCCTCGGCGTCGTCGTGCTCGACTGGGTCGGTCGGGTAGAGCAGCACACCGGCGACACCCATCGCGAGCGGAATCAGATACACCAGCGAGGCCGGGGTCAGCTGGGGGACGGGAGATCGCCCCGCCGCCGTGTCCCGGAACACCGCGGCCGACGCCACCGCCACGGCGAGAACCATCACCGCCATGAGAAGCCGCCACCACCGCTCGGCGCCATGGCGACGCAGCCCGGCGACCACGCAGGTCGTCCCGCCGAGCAGCAGAAACCCGATCACCGTCAGCCGGACGGCGGGCAGCGCCAGGCTGTCGGGGAGCACCTGGGCGAGAACCACGCAGGCGCCCGTCAGCACCGCGGCGCCGACCGCCGCGCGGCGGAAGAGCCGGTCGCGCCGACGGCTGTGCCCCATCTCCCTCCCCTACCGTTAACCGACGCAAAATACACAGATCGTTACTTTGCGTGACGACCTGGTGGGAGGTCGGAGGCGGAGCCCGGTTTCAGTGGGCGGCGGCCGGCCCCGCCTGGAGGATCGAGACGCAGAAGTCGATGAGATGGCGCTGCTCGTCCTCGGTCGGCACCGTGCAGGGCTCCACATGGCGCTGCATCGTGCCGAGGACGGCGTCCTGGATCAGCCTGGCGTCGAGATCCGGCCGCGGTCGGCCGGCCGCCGTCAGCGGCGGGACGAGCAGCTGGCCGAGCTGCTGGTCGAGGGTGGCCCGCCCCGGCACCGAATCGCTGGCCCGGGCGAGCAGCCGGTTGACGGTGGCGCCCTGCTGCGCGACCGCCGGCCGGGTGATCTGCGCGATCATGCCGTCGACCCAGGCGGTCATCTGGCCGGCAGGATCGGACTTCTTCGACATCTGATGGCGAAGGTAGGAGCGCAGGATGACGATCCCGCGCTCCAGCACCGCGTGCATGAGCTCGTTCTTGCCGGCGAAGTACCGGTAGAAGGTCTGGTTGGACGTCCCGGCCTCGGCGACGATGTCGGCGACCTTGGGATCGGCCGGCGCGACACGGACGGCGACCCGCAGGGCCGCGTCGAGGATCTGCTCGACCTCGACGAGGGCGTCCCGCTGGTGCCGGTTCAGGGCCCGGTCGACAGCGGCCCGCACCGAGGCGGGGGTGCCCTCCCATTCCACTCCAGCAGTGTCGCTCATGGTCGAGGTCCTTTGGGTACGGGATGTTGGGAGGTGCGAAACTCGGTTCTTTAGATAATAGAATTATATTCTTCGCGGGGCGGGTCGGGAGGCTGTGGGGGGCGGTCAGGGTACCGGGCTCCGGCCGGGCGGATCACCACAACCGGGTGGTTCGCGGGCCGGTCACCTGGGCGGCGAAGGCGTCCAGCCGGTTCCACAGCAGGTGCCGGGTGCCGGCGAAATTGTGCATGTGCGCCATCCTCGGCGCGACGAACCAGGCGAGGTCGGTGGCCGAACCGAAGGCGGCCAGCTCGATCAGTGGCGGACCGGTCACGTCCCGTGTCCCGGTCGCGAACAGGACCGGGACGTCGATGCTCGCCGCCGCCTCGGCCACCCCCGCGGGCAGTACCTCGGCGCCGGTGAGCCCCGGGTAGGTGGTGCTGCCCCAGACCGGGGCGGTCCGCCGGCCCGGCAGCCCCCCGGTGCTGTCGGCCCGCACGAGTGACTCCGGCACGTCCTCCCAGAAGAACGCGTAGATCCAGTCGGCTGACGCCAGGACGACCGCCATCGCCTCGTCGGGGGAGGACCCGTCGGGGATCACCGGGCCGGGCGTTCCGGGACGCCACGGAATGGTCGTCGCCGTCATGCTGCTGCCCAGGATCGCCACGCCGTCGAAGGTGCGGTGGTGGGCCTGCATGGCGGCCAGGATGTGACCGCCCATCGACTGCCCCATGCCGATCACCGCCGACACGCCGACCGGCCCGACGCCCGGCGCCAGCGTGCCGGAACGCAGGCCGTCGACGACCGCCGTCACCGCGTGGTGGCCGGCCGCGGCGACCGTCGGCAGGTCGGTGACCTCGGTCGGCGGAACGCTGCTCTCCCCGACACCGAGGTGGTCGACCATGACGACCACCGCGCCCCGGCGGACGTGGTGCTCGGCCTGGCTGTAGCCGGGTTCGGGCAGGTCGAAGTACCGCCGGGCGTACCCACCGCCAGGAAGCCCGACCAGGACGGGGACACCCGGGCCGGAGCCGCCTGCGGCTGAGCCGCCTGGTTCCAGGCCGCCTGTCTCCAAACCGTCCGTGCCGGGGCCGGCGGCGGACGGGGATGGCGGCGCGGGCAGGCAGACGGTCACCGCGATCTGCCAGCCGTCCTGGTCGGCTCCGTCGTGCTGGCTGCTCTGGTTCTGACTGCTCTGGTCGTGGCCGCGCGTGGCGGGTACCGGGATGCGCAGGTCGAGTCGCAGCACGCCGCCGTCCGGCCGGTCCGCCGGCTCGGGCCGTCGTTGCGGGCCGGGCGCGGGAACCGTTGGCTGGTGCGGCACCGGCTCCTGGAGCGAGTCCGCCGAGTCCGCCGCGTCGGGTGCGTTACGCACTGTTGCTCCCGTTCCGTGACATCGGGCCCGATGCCGGCGTTACGTGGCCGATAGCCCGCATTCGTGGCGTTGGTCGGACAAGTATCCGAGCCGGTGGCGGGAAGCGGTAGCGCCTCGTTCCGGCCCGCCCCGACCACGGACGGCAATCCGATCACGGACAGTCACCTGGTCGCGGACGGTCGCTCTCGCTGGCGTTCGACGCGCGCGCAGCGTGACCTCGGCGGACCCACCGCGTATTGGTGATCTTTCTCGACATACACTCCTGGCGATCTCCCGGTCGGAGGTGGTGTGGAGGAAGGGCGGGCATGAACATCGTCGAAGCGGTTTTTCTCGGTGCCGTCGAGGGGCTCACCGAGTTCCTCCCGGTCTCCAGTACCGGTCACCTGACGATCATCGAGAAGCTGCTCGGCTACAGCATCGACGACCCGGACATCACCGCATTCACGGCGATCATCCAGGTCGGCGCGGTGTTCGCCACGCTGCTCTACCTCCGGCATGATTTCCGGCGGATCATCGCCGCCCTGGCCAGGGGCGTGACCCGGCCGGAGTACCGCGATCACCCTGATTTCCGGTTCGGTGTGGCGGTGATCGTCGGATCCATTCCCATCGGAATAGTCGGCCTGCTCTTCAAGGACCAGATCGAGACCACGCTGCGCAGCCTGTGGTTCGTCGGCACCGCCCTGATCGGGTGGAGCGCGGTGATGGGTTACGCCGATCGCGTCGCGACCCAGAAACGGCACGAAGACGACGTGACCTGGAAGGACACGCTGGTCATCGGTGTCGTCCAGTGCATGGCGCTGATTCCGGGAATCTCGCGTTCGGGGTCGACGATGTCCGCCGGGCTGCTGCGCGGGATCGACCGGGTGACGGTCACCCGCCTGTCGTTCTTCCTTTCCATCCCGGCGCTGTTCGCGGCGGCTCTGCTGCAGGTCGTGACGGAGTCGTCCAACATCGAGCAGGGCGTCGGCTGGACCGTCACCATCACCGCGACCGTGGTGAGCTTCGTGACCGCCTACTTCGCCATCGCGTGGCTGCTCAAGTTCGTCGCCCGCCACAGCTACAGCGTCTTCATCTACTACCGGCTCGCGCTCGGCTCAGTGATCCTGTTCCTCCTCGCCACCGGGATCATCTCCGCGACCTGACGCCGGGTTCGGTGCGGGATCACGCCCCAGGATCCGCGCCGCCCGGCGCCCTTTTGTCCTTCCGTCCCGGATGCGTGTGTTAGGGCCTCACCATCGGGGAGGACCCCACCCGTCCGACGTCGAAGTCGATGGGAGGAACCATGACGAGCACCGTGCAGGAATCGATCGATGTGGCCGTCCCGGTCCGGACCGCTTACAACCAGTGGACCCAGTTCGAGTCGTTCCCGAACTTCATGGAGGGGGTCGAGTCCGTCCAGCAGACGGACGACACCCACACCCACTGGCGGATCAAGGCCGGTGGCACCGAGCGCGAGTTCGACGCCACGATCACCGAGCAACTCCCGGACGAGCGCGTCGCGTGGAAGAGCACGGAGGGGACCCGTCACGCCGGCGTGGTGACGTTCCACCGGCTGGCCGACGACGCCACCCGGGTGACAGTGCAGATGGACTGGCAGCCCGAGGGGCTCGTGGAGAAGGCCGGCTCGGTACTGGGCGCCGACGACCGCCGGGTGAAGGACGACCTCAAGCGGTTCAAGTCCTTCATCGAGGAGCGTGGCCAGGAGACCGGAGCCTGGCGGGGTGACGTATCGCGCCCGGACGCCGCCGGCCAGCCCGGCCAGCCCGGCCAGCCCGGTCAGTCCGGTCAGTCCGGTCAGTCCGGTCAGCCCGGTGAGTTCGGTCAGCCCGGTGAGTTCGGTCAGCCCGGTCAGCCCGGTGAGTTCGGTCAGCCCGGTGAGTTCGGTCAGCCCGGCCGGTTGGGTTCGTCGGAAGCCCCCGGCACGGGTGGCGCCGGTGGTCCGCAGCGGGATCAGGGGACCGGCGGGGCGACGTACTCGCAGCCCGGCGGCGGCGAGTTCTGACCTGGCGGGTCAACCCCGCGACCGGGTCGTCAACCGGCCGCACCGGCTGATTCGGCGGTCTGCGCCTCCCGCACGGCGGCGCGCAGCGCCGGGACGGCCGGCCCGGCGACCGGTTCCAGCAGCGCGAGCCGACCCTTGAGTGCCCGCCGGGCCCGGCCGCTTTTCATCGCCCCGATCTGACCGGCGGCGAGGAGCGCGGCCAGGCTCGCCGGGCCGGGGTCGGCCCGGCCGGCCGGGCCTCCGTGCAGGACCTGCTTCACTTCGCGGTGCAGCCGGCGGACCATCGCCCGGTCCCGCACGGTCACGGAGGTCGCCGGGATCATCCCCAGGATCCGGCGTCGCTCGACCCTGATCCAGCGGCCCGCCTCGAGCTGGTCGCGCACGACCCGGCCGGCGGTCCGCTGGTTTTTGTTCACCCAGTGCTTCCACGACCGGTGACGGGACGACGCGCCGACCTCGCCGATGAGCTGTGCGCACAGCTCATCGGCGGTCGGGGTCCGCCGCTGGCCCGGCGCGGCAGGCTGGCCCGGCCGCCCTTCCGCGTGCGGCCGGTGTTCCGCACGGGGCGCGACGGGCTTGACCCGGCCGTTCTCGTCGGTCAGCAGCCCAGCCCGGTAGAGCTCGGTCGCGGCGGCCGCGCGTAGCGCGCGACCCAGATGGGGCGAGCGGTACATGCGGTCCCGCTCCAGGTCGTAGGCCAGCAGGTAGAGCTGGGCCGGCAGCGACGGTGGTGGTTGCACGACGGGTCTCCTCCCAGGTGCCGATCACGGTGGTGGGGTGCGGCGGACGTCCACCGCCTTGGTCGAGGGGGCGTCCTCGGGGCCGGGCTCGGGGTCGGTGGTGGTGTCCCGCCGTGGGCGTCCGCGGCGCGGCATCGCGCCGGCCTCCCTCGGCAGCCGGCCCCGGTCCGCGAGCGCGGCCCGCAGCAGGAACTCGATCTGTGCGTTGGTGCTGCGCAGCTCGTCCGACGCCCATCGCGCCAGCGCGTCATGGACGGCCGGGTCGAGGCGCAGCAGGATCTTCTTTCGTTCGGCCACGTACCGTCACCGGCTCCCGCGGCTCAGGTGTAGAGGGATCCGGCATTGATGACCGGCTGCGTCGACTGTTCGCTGCACAGGACCACGAGCAGGTTGCTGACCATGGTTGCCTTCCGTTCCTCGTCCAGCTCGATGATGTTTTCCCGGTCGAGGCGTTCCAGCGCTGCCTCGACCATGCCCACGGCGCCCTCGACGATCCGCGAGCGGGCCGCGACGACGGCGCCCGCCTGCTGGCGCCGGAGCATCGCCTGGGCGATCTCCGGCGCGTACGCCAGCCGGGTGATGCGGGACTCGATCACGTGTACACCGGCGGAGGCGACCCGGGCCGCGATCTCCAGTGAGAGCTTCGCGGTGATCTCCTCGGCGTTGTCGCGCAGCGACATGACCTCGGGGGCCGCGTCGTAGGGGTAGCTCGTCGCGATGTGCCGCACGGCGGTCTCGGACTGGATGGCCACGAACTCGACGAAGTCGTCCACCTCGAAGACGGCCTGCGCGGTGTCCTTCACCTGCCAGACCACGACGGCCGCGATTTCGATCGGGTTTCCGTCGGCGTCGTTCACCTTCGCCACGCCGCTCTCGTGGTTGCGGATGCGGGTGGAGACCTTCTTGCGTGTGGTGAAGGGGTTCACCCAGCGCAGCCCGGTGGTGCGGATCGTCCCTACGTAGCGGCCGAACAGCGCGACGACCCGGGCCTCGCCCGGCGCGACGGCGGTCAGGCCGAACAGCGCGAAGAACGCGGCGATGAGGCCGAGCACGCCGACCACGATGAGGACGGCGCCGACGGGGGCGGAGTGGTCGGCGGCGACGACGATCCCGGCGATACCGATCACGAGGCAGGCCAGTATGCCCGACAGGCCCGCCAGCAGGGCCAACAGGCCCGAGTGGTCCTTCGCGTGGTGTTCCCGGACGCTCGGCTCGGGCATGTCGACAACGACGTGTTCGACGTCCACCTGCGGTGTCTCGGTGCTCATGTGTGCCTCCGGATGGGGAGCTGGATCTGGCGCGCCGGTCCGCTCGGCGCGTTCCGACCTGGTGTGCTGGTCGGGCCCGACTACCTCTGCGCTAGCGCTGAGGTATCAAAGTGATATCACTTTAGCTCGGTACTATGTGGTCGTCCAACAGCGGGACGTGACGCGGAGGTGGTCGATGCCGGACAGGCGGCTCGAGATCGACGATGTGCGCAAGCGGTATGGCGAGGTCGTCGCGCTCGATGGCATGACCTTCGACGTTCGCGAGGGGGAGCTGTTCGGCTTCGTCGGCAGCAACGGGGCGGGCAAGACGACGACGATGCGCATCGTGCTCGGGGTGCTCGCGGCCGATGCCGGGCAGGTCCGGTGGGCCGGCCGCCCGGTCGACCTCGCCGTCCGCCGCCGGATCGGCTACATGCCCGAGGAACGGGGCCTGTACCCGAAGATGCAGGTCCGCGACCAGCTCGTCCACCTCGCCCGGCTGCACGGGATGCCGGCCGCTGCCGCCGGCCGCTCCGCCGACGCCTGGCTCGAGCGGCTGGGCGTCGCGGCGCGGCGGGACGACGAGGTGCAGAAGCTCAGCCTCGGCAACCAGCAGCGGGTCCAGCTCGCCGCCGCGCTCGTGCACGACCCGGAGGTCCTCGTGCTGGACGAGCCGTTCTCCGGGCTCGACCCGGTCGCGGTCGACGTCATGAGCCAGGTGCTGCGGGAGAAGTGCGACGAGGGGGTTCCCGTGGTGTTCTCCAGCCACCAGCTCGAGCTCGTCGAGCGGCTCTGCGACCGGGTCGGCATCGTCGCCGCCGGGCGGATGGTCGCCGCCGGCACGGTCGACGAGCTGCGGGCGGACGGCACCGAGCGGATCGTCGTCGAGGTGCCCGGGGCCCCGCCGGGCTGGGCCGAGGACCTGCCCGGGATGACCGTCCGCGCCACCGAGGGGGCCCGTACGGTGGTCGACCTCGCTCCCGGCGCCGACGACCAGGACCTGCTGCGCCGGGCGCTGGCGGTCGGCCCGGTGCGGGAGTTCCGCCGCGGCCGGCCGTCACTCGCCGAGCTGTTCCGCTCCGCGGTGAGCACCGACGAGGGCGCCCCCGGCCTCCGCTCCCGTACCGGCTCCGGATCTGACACGGCGAGTGCGACGGACGAGGTGACGGTGGCATGAGCCCGGAATCCGATCACGAACACGGCCGAGAGGCCACGGCCGGCCTGGCCCCAGGTATCCCGACCCAGACCGGCACCGGGCCGGCCCCGGCCCCGGGTTCCGGCGGCCGGGGCGACTATCCGGCGCTGGGCTCCTGGGCGACCGTGCGGCTCGTCGCCGGTCGCGAGCTCGGCGTACGGCTGCGTTCCAAGGTCTTCCGGATCACCACCGTCGCCCTCCTCGTCCTGCTCGTCGGCGCCGCGGTCGTGATCGACCTGGTCGGCGGCGGCGATTCGACGGAGTCCGTCGGCGTGACGGCGGCGGAGTCCGCGATCACGGCGCCGCTCACCGCCGCCGCCCGGAGCCTGGACGTCGGCATCACGACCCGCGAGGTGCCCGACGAGGCCACCGGGCTGCGCCAGGTCGCCGACGGCGATCTGGACGCCCTGGTGACCGCGTCCCCGAACGGCCTGCGCGTTGCCGTCAAGGAGGACCTGAACGACGAGTGGCGCGCCGTGCTGGCTGTTGTGGCCCGCCAGCAGGTTCTCGACAACGAGATCAGCGTGCTCGGCGGCGACCCGGCCCGGGTGAACGAGGCGGTCGCCGCCACGCGGGTCGATGTCACCCAGCTCGACCCGGCGCCGGCCCACCAGGGCGAGCGGCTCGTCCTCGGGATCGCCGCCGCGTTGCTGATCTACATGGGCCTGATGCTCTACGGGCCGGCCGTCTCCCAGGGGGTGGTCGAGGAGAAGTCGAGCCGGGTGGTCGAGTTGCTGCTGTCGACGGTCCGCCCGTGGACGCTCATGGCCGGCAAGGTGTTGGGTATCGGGCTGGTAGCGCTGATCCAGATGATCGTGCTGGCCGGCGGGGGACTGGTCGCCGCGCTGGTCACCGGCGCGCTCTCACTGCCCTCCGGCGAGGCCACCGGGACGGTGATCTGGTCGGTGGTCTGGTACGTCATCGGGTTCTTCCTCTACGCCCTCCCGTTCGCCGCGGTCGGGGCGATGGTCTCCCGGCAGGAGGACGTCGGGGGCATCTCGAGCCCCATCGTGCTGGCGATCGTGGTGCCCTGGGTGCTGGGGATCTCGATCGTGCCGGGCGATCCCGACAACGGCCTGATCGCGGTGCTGTCCCTGCTGCCGATCTTCGCGCCGGTGCTGATGCCGATGCGGATCGCGCTCGGGGTGGCGCCGGTGTGGCAGTTGGTCCTCTCGGTGGTGCTCGCCTTGGCGCTGATCGGCGTGCTCATCCGGCTCACCGGGCGGATCTACCGCAACGCGGTGCTGCGGACCGGGGCGAGGGTCTCCTTCCGGGACGCCCTGCGCGAGGCCTGAGCCGCCGCGGGTCCCGGGCCCGACCCTCGGCCCCGGCTCGGGCCCGGCCGCCTCACACCTGGCGGTTCATCCCGGTGAGGACATAGCCGATCTTGCGCCAGGTGTTCGGGCCGCAGACCCCGTCCTCGGGTATGCGGCCGAACCACGGCGTCGCGTACCGCTGAAGCGAGGCCACCCGGGCGGTGGTGCGCGCGCCGTAGGCCCCGTCGGGCGCCAGGCGGTAGGGGTCACCCGTCGGCGCCTCGTGGCCGAAAATGATGTTCAGTGCGTTCTGCAGGGTGACGACCTCCGGCCCGCTCATCCCCTCCCGCAAGGTCGGCATCCCCGCGTACCGCTGCCGCGGGTCCGCGAGCGAGCCCCCGGGGGACGCCCCCAGCGCAGCCGCGAGGATGTCGCCCCGGCGGTTCGCGCGGACGTTCCCCGGGCATGAGTGACCACCCCACGCCGCGCCGCCCATGCGGTGAGTGCCGAGCCCGTAGCCGTTGGGTGAGTCCGTGACCTCGGGGCGCCAGCCGAACTCGCGCATCCCCCAGGCGAAGAGCTCGCCGAGGCGCTGTACCTGGATCGCCGTGTAGTCCTCGGAGTCGTACCCCTCGCACTCGACGCTGATCCAGAACGGGTTGCCCGCGGCCTGCGCCCAGGCCCGGCGGTCGAACGGGACGTACTGCTCGAACTCGCCCGCCTTCGACAGCCACAGGTGGGCGCTGACCTGGCTGGCCGGATTGTCGAACCAGCCGAAGAGCGAACCGGTGCCGACCTGGACGTGGGGGATCAGCCCGCGGGTCGGCTCCACCATCGTCCCGGACGTGTTGCGGACCGGGCGGTTGCGGGCCGGTGGGTAGAGGGTGACGGCCACGGTCAGCCCCGACCGTTCGTGATCGCCGCGTGCCCGGACTCCCTCGGCAGTCGGGTCCCTGCCGGCCTTCGGACCCCTGCCGGCCTTCGGACCCCTGCCGGCGCCCGGGTCCCCGCCGGTGCTCGGGTCCCTGTCTGCGCTCGACGTACCGGTTGCCGTCGGTCTGGACGAGTCACGTGTTCCTCTTCGCGTCTGTGTGGTGCCCGGGTGGCCCGCCGCGGCCCGTGGCCGCCGTCCTGGTGGCCGGCCCAGGCCGTGCTTTCAGTGTTTCGCGTGCGATCCCATGACGATCCGTACAAGACGGATTCCTACCCCTGCGCTGGGAACCTGTCACATCTGGGTCGGTCGAGCGGGCCGGCTCCGGCTCGGCGCGCCCTTCGGTGTCATGGCGCCAGTTGTCTGTGTAGTGACACTTTTGTTGTTTTCCATAGATATATGTGGTCTATAAGTGCGCGGATTGCCGAGATGGATTGACTGCCTACACTGACAAACCGTGCGCACTCCGCTGGCGTTCATCCGGTCCCATCGGTGACGCCTCCCTCTACGACTGTCGCCGGTGCTCCCGAGGACGGTCCGACTTTTGCCCTCGTCGCGGGCGTTCCGTCGGCGGCGGTGTTCGACCTGCGCCAGGAGGTCTTCGTCGGGGAGCAGGGCGTGCCCGCAGACCTGGAGCGCGACGCCCTGGACGCGAGCGCCGACCACGCTGTCCTTGTCGGCGCGGGCGGCCTGGTGCTCGCGACGGCACGGCTGATCACCCCGGAGGGTGGTCAGGAGCCGGATGTCGGGCGCGGGAGGTACGGCGTGATCGGGCGGGTCGCCGTCCGGCGCCCGTACCGCGGGCGGGGCCTCGGGCTGTTCGTCACCGAGGCCCTTGAGCGGCTGGCAGTCGAGCGGGGGCTGACCGCGATCGAACTGCACGCGCAGCAACAGGTCGAGGAGTTCTACCGGCGGGCCGGCTACCGCCCGCGGTCCGCCCGCTTCGGTCCGGTGCGCGACATCGAGGCGGGCATCGACCACATCTGGATGCGCCGCGACCTGGAGCCCGAACCCAGCCTCGACCCGGGCCGGAATCCGCCGCACGCCGGGGACCCGGCTGCCTCGGCTGCCCGGTCTGCCCGCTCCGCCGTGCCGTCGGCGGAGCGTTTCTCGGAGGCCGGGGTCGGCGAGCTGTGGGTCGGTGGTGCTTCCCCGGACGCGCTCCGCGTCGTCGCGCGTCTCGGCTACGCGCGCACGGGCCGCGAGCGTGAGCCGTGTGAGCGTTCGGGAGCGCCCGAGCTGGAGCACCGCCGTGGCACGGTCGCCGCGGTGCCGGCTGTCCCCGGGCCGGTCGTGCCATGAGCCCGGAGGTGCCGTGCCACGACGGGTGGCACGGCGGCACCGGCGCGGTGGGCGTCGCCGCGCCGCGCCGCGGTCGTGGTGGTCCCGCTGTGCCCTGTCGCCAAGCCGACAGGGCGTGTGTTGGCCACGAACTCGGCACCGATGTTCACCCGGCGTGTTTGTCTGATCGTCCGTAGAGGGAGGGTGTCACCATGACCGTCGCACGATCGTTCTCAGTGGGCCGGGCGGGGCTCGTGGCCGTTCTGATCGCCGGCACGTTCGCGATCACCGGCCAGACGGCGGCCCGAGCAGGTGGCACCCCGGGGGCCGAGTGCCCGAGCGGGCAGGAGTTCGAGGTCGCCGTCACCGGCGACGAACCGGACCCCGGCCCGCCGGTGCGGCTCGAGGCCGGCTACTACGCGCACACCGCGTCCTTCTGGCCGCCCCGGTCCGCGGTGCTGTGCCGCACGGAGTCGGGCACGGACCAGCCGTCCGCCCAGGTCACCGACACCCCAGGCCTGACATGCCCGTCCGGTGCCTCCGAGCTGGTGGTCCCTGACGTGATCCCGACCGACATCGAGACGCCCGTCGTCGCGGATTCCGGGGCGTTGCTGCCCGCCGGTTGGTACTCGCTCCCGTCGCTGGATCCCGAGTCGGCACCGGCCAGCACCCAGCCCACCGATCTGCCTGACCAGGCTGGCCAGGCTGGTCCGGTCACTCCTGTGGACCAGCCCGGCCCCGACCAGACCGCGCTCACCAGTCCCGGTGCCACCGCCCCCGAGAGCACCGGCCCCGCGACCGGGGGCGGCGTGACCGAGGCCGGCGCGTTCACCGGCGGCGGCACCGCGCCGGATGAGGACGGCGCCGGCACGGTCGTCTGGACCACCCTGTGCTGGTCCCAGACCGATCCCGGCGCCCCGGCCGCCTGAGCCCACCTGCGCCGCGGGCCGTGGGCCGTGGGCCGCGAACTCCCAGGGCGCGGCAGCCGGGCCCCAGCGACGACGAGGGCCGTCCCGATCGATCGGGACGGCCCTCGTGTTCACTGCGGCTCGGCGAGGCGAGCGCCTGTGCTCAGTAGCGGTAGTGGTCCGGCTTGTACGGGCCCTCCACCGGCACGCCGATGTAGTCGGCCTGCTGCTTCGTCAGCGTCGTGAGCTTGACGCCCAGGGCGTCCAGGTGCAGCCGGGCGACCTTCTCGTCCAGGTGCTTGGGCAGCGTGTAGACGCCGACCGGGTACTGCTCGGTCTTGGTGAACAGCTCGATCTGGGCGATCACCTGGTTGGTGAAGCTGTTCGACATCACGAAGCTCGGGTGGCCGGTGGCGCAGCCGAGGTTCATCAGCCGGCCCTCGGCAAGCACGATGATCGAGTGCCCGTCCGGGAACACCCACTCGTCGACCTGCGGCTTGATGTTGATCTTCTCGATGCCGGGGGTCCTGGTGAGGCCGGCCATGTCGATCTCGTTGTCGAAGTGCCCGATGTTCGACACGATCGCCTGGTGCTTCATCGCGGCCATGTGCTCGGCTGTGATGATGTCGTAGTTGCCGGTGGTCGTCACGAAGATGTCGGCGGTCGAGACGACGTCCTCGAGCGTGGCGACCTGGAAGCCGTCCATCGCGGCCTGCAGCGCGCAGATCGGGTCGATCTCGGTGACGATGACGCGGGCGCCCTGGCCGCGCAGCGCGTCCGCGCAGCCCTTGCCGACGTCGCCGTAGCCGGCGACGACCGCGACCTTGCCGCCGATGAGCACGTCGGTCGCCCGGTTCAGCCCGTCGATGACGGAGTGGCGGCAGCCGTACTTGTTGTCGAACTTCGACTTGGTGACCGAGTCGTTCACGTTGATGGCGGGGAAGGCGAGCGTGCCGGCCTTCGCCATCTCGTACAGCCGGTGCACACCGGTGGTGGTCTCTTCGGTGACACCCTTGACCGACGCCGCGGTCGTCGTCCAGCGGCCGGGCTTCTCGGAGATCGTGCGGCGCAGCGTCTCCAGGATGATCGCGTACTCCTCGGAGTCCGAGGCGTCGGTCGCCGGGACGGCGCCGGCCTTCTCGAACTCGGCGCCCTTGTGGACGAGGAGGGTGGCGTCACCGCCGTCGTCGAGGATCATGTTCGGCGCGCCGCCGTCCGGCCAGGACAGCGCCTGGTCGGTGCACCACCAGTACTCATCGAGGGTCTCGCCCTTCCAGGCGAAGACCGGCACGCCCTTCGGGTCGTCCTTGGAGCCGTTCGGCCCGACGACCACCGCGGCCGCGGCGTGGTCCTGCGTGGAGAAGATGTTGCAGGACACCCACCGGACGTCCGCGCCGAGGGCGGCGAGCGTCTCGATCAGGACCGCGGTCTGGATCGTCATGTGCAGGGAGCCCATGATCCGGGCGCCCTTGAGTGGCTGGCTGGCCGCGTACTCGGCGCGGGTGGCCATCAGCCCGGGCATCTCGTGCTCGGCAAGCCGGATCTCCTTGCGGCCGAACTCGGCCAGCGCGAGATCCGCGACCTTGAAGTCGAAAGTCATGCCCTCTCCTCATTGCGCTCGGTGGCTGCCGAGCCTGTACGGCGGTGTCACGTTCCGCTTCCGGGCTGCCGGCATGGCGGACAGCCGTCCGCCGCGACAGCGCGAGTCAGTCGAGCGTGCCACAGGGGTGACGAACGACGAAGACCCGGTCCGGCCGCGTCACACCGGACCGGGTCCGCCGGCCCGCCCGTAAGGGCGGAGCCGACCGCGCCGTCAGCTCTCGGGGGTGGGCCCGGCCGAGCTCCCCGCGGCGGGCGGGGTCGCGCTCCCGGCGGGTGGTGCCGAGGTGCCGGCCGACCCGGCCTGCCCGGCCGACCCGGTGCCGGCGGTCGCCGGGGTGGGCAGCGGGATCGCGCCTGCTGCGGGCCGCGGGCCGCGGTAGACCCAGCCGCGCTCGTCCGCCCACAGCAGCAACGGCGGCAGCACGACGAGCGCGGAGAGCAGGGCGACGCCCACGTTCAGGGCCACCACCAGGCCGAAGTCGCGCAGCAGCGGCAACGAGCTGAACGCCAGGACCACGATCCCGATCACCGCGGCGAGCGCGGACACCATGAAGGCACGCCCGGTGCGGGCCGCCGCCTCCTCGATGGCGGCCAGCGGGTCGCGCCCGCGGCGGCGCTCCTCGATGTGCCGCATGACGATCAGGGTCGTGAACTCCGTGCACAGGGCGATCACGAGTGGCCCGCCGACCGCCGTCAACGGGCTGAGGTCGAAGCCGGCGAGCCAGGAGACGATCGCGGTGAGCCCGACCGCGATCAGCACGGGGACCACCGACACCACCGCTCGGACGATGTTGCGGTGCCACAGCAGCAGGATCAGGAACACGCCGATGAGCGCGAAGTACGTCAGCTCGATCCGGTTCTTCTCGAAGTTCTCCAGCAGGCCGGTGCCGACGACGGCCAGGCCGGACGGCGTCGCGCGGATCCCCTCGGGCGGGTTGACCGTCGCCCGGATGTCGTCGACGACGACCGCGCGTTCCTCCAGCGCGCCCGGCCCGGTCCGGAAGATCAGGTTGAGCGCCTTGCCGTCGAGGTTGACCGTGCTCTTCTGGATCGCCTCCGGGGTAACCCGGTAGGCCCGCTCGATGTCGGCGCCGGTCGGGGCGAGCAGCGTGGTGTCGGGCACCTCCATGAGGAAGCTGATCGTCGTCACCAGGCTGGACGCCGTCACCAGCTCCCGGGGGTGCTCCTCGAGCTGCTGGTAGGTGAAGTCGTGGACGAACTTCACCGTCTCGTCGTCGAAGACGTCCCCGGACTGGATGAAGACGCCGAGCTCGCTGCTGGAGCCGGTCTGCGCCTTGAGGCTCTGGATGTCGTGCACGACCTGGGAGTCCTGGTTCACCCACTTCTCCGGGTCGGTCTGGACCTTCAGATCGCCCTCGACGACCAGACCACCGGCGAAGATCGCGACCGCGAGCACGACGAGGGGGATGGCGGTCGCCCGGGGCAGCGAGCCGAGCCCCACCACCGCGCGCCCGAGGGGGCCTCGCGAGTAGTCCTTCGGCGCGGTGGGGGAGCGGCGCTCCCGGAATCCGAGCGAGGCGGCGCTGAGCAGCACGGTCGCGACGACGATGACCGGCAGGCCGATCGCGAGCAGGACGCCGAAGTCACGGATCATCGGCACCTGGCTGAACTCCAGCGCGAGGAACGCGACGACACCGGCGACGGTGGCCACCGCCAGGGCCGGCATCAGCCGGGCCAGCGCCTCGGCGACGGGATCGCGGGCCCGGTCGAGCTGTGCCTCCTCCTCGACCCTGCTGTGCAGCTGGACCGCGAAGTCGATGCCGACCCCGAGCAGGACGGGCATGCCGGCGATGGTCACGACGGACAGCGGCACGCCCAGATAGCCCGCGAGCCCGAACGCCCAGACGAGGCCGACCGCCACCACCCCGAGCGGCAGCAGCCGCCAGCGCACGGCGAAGGCGACCAGCAGCAGCCCGGCCATGATGACCAGCGAGATGGCTCCGAGCGTGAGGAAGCCGCCGCGCAGGTAGTCGTTGATGTCACGGAGCAGCACGGCGGCGCCGGTCGTCATGACGTCGGCGTTGTCGAAGGTCAGGTCCTGCATCGCGGCCTCGGTGGCGGACGCTCCGCGGCCCTCTTCCTTGATGGACGCGTTCCCCTTCAACCGGACGATCATCTGCGCCGTCCGGTCGGTCGGGAAGAACGACTCGAGCGACTTGCGGACGGCACCGGTGTTGTCGTGCAGCAGGAAGTCCGCCCAGTCGGGATCGTCGAAGTCACGCCGATCCGCGGGTATCGCGTTGATTCGTTCCAGGGTGCGCAGCGAGTCGGCAAGCCGCCGCTTCGCGGAGTCCGGATTCGGATCGCGGCTCTGGGCATCGAGCAGGATCTGCCCCGCCGGGCTGCTGATCGGATTTCCGTCCGGGCTGGTGACCAGGTTCGCGGTGAACTGCAGCGCGGTGAGCGGGGTGATCACGCTCTCGATGCGCGGGTCCTTCTCCAGCCGCGCGGAGAGATCGCGGAACTTCTTGACATTGCCGGTGGTGAAGAGGTCGACGAGATCCGCGTCAGGCTTCGTGGTGAACAGGACGATCATCGCCTGGCCGCCGAAGAGGTTCTGGTAGGCGACGTTGTCCTTGGCGACCTGCGAGTCGGAATTGAGATAGTTGTCCTGGCCGGTGGTGAACTCCAGCTTGGTCAGGCCGAGACCGAGCACCGCGGTGATGATCAAGGTCACCACGGCCACCACGCCCGTCCGGCGGCCGACCGTGCGTCCGAGGCCCGACCAGAATCGCGCCGACCCACCAGATGGGGCGGACGGGTCGGACGGCGCTGGCGAGCTTGGCATCAGGCTGCTCCGGGGATCGAAGATGTTCGCGGGGGCCTGTGAGGTCCGTCCGTGAACGGTTTCCAAGGTGTATAGCGCACGTCACATCCGCATGCCGACCCCTTGCGCGGGAGGAAATCATCCCGAGGCCGGCATACGGCCTCGGACGGTTCCGCTCACCACCGACCAGTTGATGCTGGTAGCGGGACTTGGACCCTGGTAGGAGGAGTCCCGCCGGTACGAGCGGGTGCGCCGGGTTCGGATCGGCACTGCACGTGCGGTCTATCGATCTCCGGAAAAACGGGTGTCCGGACGAGCGTGTGCGGGCGCTCAGGAAATGTGTGGAGCGTCCGTCACGTCCGGGCGAGGTGCCCGGACGCCCGGCGAACCGGGCGGCGGGCGCCTTCGGTTGCTGTCAGGTGCTGTCAGATCAGGTGTTGTCAGGCCCTCGCGTGCTCCCGCGCCGGCCGCAGCTCGATCGTGGAATCGGCACCCGGGAAGAACAGGCCCTCATGGCCGTCATCCCAGCGGACCAGGTACGGAGGGCCACCGGCGACGCCGCGGACTTCAACGATCACCCCATGGCGCTCAGGGCACCCGACCGTCCGGCCGTGGACGACGAAGCGGTCCCCGACGGATGCGTACATGATGTGTCTCCCTTCGGCCATTGGTGCGCAACGCCGCCGACCGAGGCGACGCGCATCGCTGCGCGCCCGCCACGGCTGTGGCGGGCTCCTCCGGCGCGGCCGGCCCGGGGTGCGAGCGCCGGCGCCGCCCCGGTGGAGCGGTAGTTCCGGAGTAACACGGTTCGCGGCCACGGGCAGCTTGGAGGGGGTGGAACGCCGCGAAGGTCCGTTTCATCAATTTTGCGCGGGGGGGCGGGACGTCGGGTGGTGCCGCGGCGGCCGCGGCGGCCTCGGTCGTGAGATGACTATGTGATTTCGGCTATAGTCTTCGGCTCCGACGTCCTGGTGTGCGCCATGTCTCGCCCTGACGTGCACGGTGGGTCCAGTCCGGACATTTCGCCCACGGACCACCGAATCCGCACGTCGTTGGCATGCCGGTGCCCAAGCCGGGAACAAGTGTGGCTGACAGGTGTCGGGCATCTGACACGACGGTGGGTGAAAGTGTCCGATGTGGTGGAAATAGCCGAGGGTTGTTCGCCGTTGGTTTATCTCACTGTCACCCGTCGTGGCGACCGGCGTGTCGCATGCGTGCCGGGCTGATGGCGGACCGCAACGAGCGTGGCGACTGAGGGTCAGTGCGTGGCCGTCTCCGGGGGATGAGTTCGGGGTCACACTTCCCAGGAGCTTGCTCTACTTACCGATCGGCCGGTAGGAACGTGAGGTTAACGGGGCATGTCGGCGGGAGGGCGTGAGATGCACCGGGGCGGCTCATGGTGAGCATTCCGTTTCCTTCGCACGGGCGGGCCGGGTCCGCGACCGGGTCTGTCACGGTCGGCTCGGGGAGCGCCGGGTGGCGGGCGACCCGCACCGGTCGCGTGGCGGCCACGACGCTCTTCTTCGTCGGCCAGGTGCTGCTGCTCGCCGCGCTCTACATGATCTATCGCATGGGGCGGCAGATGGCCGTCGGCCGGGAGCCCGAGGCGCTGGCCAACGCGCGGGACGTCTGGAGCCTGGAACGCCTGCTCGACCTGCCCAACGAGTCCGCGGTCCAGCAACTCGCGCTGCACTCCACGGAGCTGCTGGAGCTGGCGAACCGCTTCTACATCGGGGTCCACTTCCCGGCGTCGATCACGTTCCTGCTGTGGGTGATGATCCGCCACCGGGACTACTGGCCCCGGGTGCGCACGGTGATCCTCGTGTCGACCGGCGCCGCGCTCATGATCCACATTCTGTACCCGCTGGCGCCGCCCCGGTTCCTGCCGCAGGAGCTGCCGCACGTCACCCTCGTCGACACCGGCGCGGTCTTCGGGCCGTCCCCGTACACCGCCGGTGACACGGTGGCCAACCAGTACGCGGCCATGCCGAGCCTGCACGTCGGCTGGTCGATCCTGGTCGCCTGGGGAGTGGTGAGCATCCTGCGCTCACGCGCGCGGTGGCTCATCATCGCGCACCCGGTGATCACAACCGTCGTCGTCGTGATCACCGCGAACCACTACTGGCTGGACGGCGCGATCGGCGGCAGCCTGGTGGCCACGGCGGTTCAGCTCACCCGGCTCGAGGTGCACACCCGGATGCGACTGTTGACCATCGCCGCCGGCCAGCGGCTGTGGGGACGGGCGGGTGAGGCCACCGCGTCGCTTGCCGGCTCGCCGTCCGGAGCCCTCGGTGGCGTGGGTGTCGGCGCGGGTGTCGGGAACACGACTGATGCGGATCCGCGGACTGGAACAGACCACGGGACGGGTACGGACCACCCGGTGGGCGTGCCCTCCTCCGTGGTCCTCGCGGCGGTGCTTCCCGCCGCGCGCGGCGGGCCTCCCCGCGCTGACCTGCCCGCACAGCGTCCGTTCCCACCGGGCCCGCTCCCATCGGGCGGCACCGAGCCGGAGGGTCGTCCGCCCACGGCGGCGCGGGCCGACGTCGCCGCGGTGGAATCCGCCGACGGCGAGAGCGGCTGACCGCCGCCGATCGTCCGCGGTCACTCCCGCCGATGCCCCGGTCGGACAGCCGTTCCCGGCACTAGGCTCGGCGGATGGCGGTGGATGATCTCGCGGGGTCACGCCCGGTGCGCGACGAGGACGCGTTCGACGTACCCGCGGTGGACGGCTGGCTTCGGCGCCGGCTGCAGGAGCGGGCCGCGGTCGGCGCGGCCGAGATGGGGGTCGCGACCGGCGCGGGGGTGCTGACCGAGCGCCCGCCGGTCGCCCGTTCCATCCCGCCGCCGGGCCGCCCGCAGGTCCGGCAGTTCTCCGGCGGCGCGTCCAATCTGACCTATCTCCTGCGCTACGAGGACCGCGACCTCGTCCTGCGGCGGCCGCCGCACGGGCGGAAGGCGTCCGGCGCCCACGACATGGCGCGGGAGTACCGGGTGCAGGCCCGGCTGCGCCCCGCGTTCCGGTACGTCCCGCGGATGGTCGCCTTCTGCGACGACCCCACGGTGATCGGCTCGGAGTTCTACATCATGGAGCGGGTGCCCGGCGTCATCCCGCGCTCGGAGTTCCCGCGCTCACTCACCTTCGACCCGGAGCGGACGCGCCGTCTCGCCTTCCACGTCGTGGATCTCCTGGTCGCCCTGCATGACATCGACCCGGTCGCCCACGGGCTGTCCGACCTGGGACGCGGTGCCGGGTATGTCGATCGGCAGCTGACCGGCTGGGCCCGGCGCTACCGGGAGGCCCGCACGCCGAACGTGCCCTCCTTCGAGGTCGTCATGCGCTGGCTCATGGAGTACGCCCCCGAGGACGTCGCGACGTGCGTCGTCCACAACGACTTCCGCATCGACAACGTGGTCTTCGACGTGGCCCGTATCGACGACGACGGCCTCCCCCGAATCAGCGGCGTCCTCGACTGGGAGATGGCCACCCTCGGCGATCCGCTGATGGACCTCGGGGGTGCCCTCGCGTACTGGGTGCAGGCTGACGACGACGACCTCTTCCGGCTCACCCGGCGCCAGCCGACCCACAGCCCGGGCATGCCCACCCGGGCGGAGATCGTCGAGTACTACGCGGCACGGCGCGGGCTGGACGTCGGCAGATGGCCCTTCTACCAGGTGTTCGGGCTGTTCCGGCTGGCTGTCATCGCGCAGCAGATCTACTTCCGCTACCACCACGGCCAGACGACCAACCCGGCGTTCCGCGAGTACTGGCAGGTCGTCACACACCTCGAGAAGCGGTGCCTGCGCGTGATGGCGGCGGCCGGCCTCTAGCGCCGCCCTCGACCTGCGGCCGCTGCTCTGGCTGGCGGAACTGTCTGTTGTCCTCTACCGACGCGCTGGTCCACCGCGGGTGGAGCGCGGATACCGTTGATCATCACGTTTCGTGTCACAGGTGTGGTCGGAGTGTGACTATTGTCGATCAAAGGGCAGTCGATCGAAGGGCAGTGGATCGAAGGGCAGTGGGCCGAAGGCGCTCCGGTCGCCGCCGCGGCGGCGGTGCTGCGCCGGGTCGCGGTGGAGAGCTCGTCGTTGCTTGCGCCGGTGATCGTCCTGGACGACGACGAGACCTGGCGGTCACCCTGGCAGCGCCGCTGCCATGGCCGCATCGACGAGTGGACGTCCGCGCTCGCGGCCGGCGCCCGTGCGGCGCGGGAGCAGGCGGTGCGTCTGGAGTTCCTTGCGGCTGGGGGCACCCGGGGGGCCGTGACGCTCGGGCCGGCGGCGGTGAGCGCCCCGCGCTCGCCCGTCTCTCATCCGGCCGTCGTGGGCGTTGCCTTCTCTCCGGAGCGGCTCGCGGAGCTGGCCCGCCGGCTCCGGCGTGCCGCGGACGACGCGGCCCGGCTCGCGGCCGAGGTTAGGCGCGTCGCGCACGCCCCGCCCGGTGACATGGGTGGTGCCCTGGTGGCGGAGGGGTGCTGTCGGGGCCTCGACCGGGTGGCGGCCGAGGCACCCGACATGGCCGGCGCCATCGACGGCAGACTGGCCTACGCCGCGTCTGGCGGGTCTGTCGCGTCTGCCGGGTTCGGCGGGTTCGGCGGGTCCGGCGGGTTTGCGACATCCGCTCCGGCCGTGGAGCGGGCGCCGGGTCCCGAGATGCAGCACGCCGCCCGGCTCACCGAACCGCGGTCGGCGGGCGCGGACACAGCGCGCACCGTGGCCGAGCTGACCGCGTCGATCGGCGCGGACCCGTTCCGCCTCGATCCGCGTGAGCTGAGCGAGCTGTCCACCCGGCTGGGCCGGCTCGGCCCGGCCGAGCTGCGGGCGGTCATCGGCGGGCTGCGGGGGCGCCCGCTGGAGGTGCTCGCCGCCGCGGTCCGTATCGCGCCGACCCGGGTGGAGCTGCGCACGCTGGGCCTCCTGCCGGCCGTCCTCTCCCTTGGTGACCTGCTCCTGCGCGGGGCGCCGGCGTCGATGGTGGCCGAGATCGCGCGGCTGTTCCCCGGTCTCGAACCGTCCATGGGCGGGCGGTACCGGCCGTGGGCGTACACCGTGGGGCATCCGCCGTCCACCGGCGACCTGACGATGCGCGACCACGGTCGCGATCCGGTCTGGGCGAGCGGTGTCACCCCGTCGGACGTCGGCCAGGGCACGGTGGGGGACTGCTACCTCCTGGCCGCGCTCATCGGTATCGCGCAGGCCGATCCGGGGCTGCTGCGCCGCAATCTGCGGGAGAACCCGAACGGGACGGTCAGCGTCACCGTCCACCTTCCTACCGGCGCGGTCCCGGTCACGGTCACCAGAAGCCTGCCTGCCCGGGCGGAGGCCGGGCAGGAGATCGCCGCGGACGCGGACAACGCCGCGGGCGAGCCGGAGCTCTGGGCCGCGCTCTACGAGAAGGCCTGTGCGCGGATGGCCGGCAGTTACGCGCGTCTCGAGGGCGGTGACCCCGCCACCGCGATGGAGTACCTGACCGGCACAACCGCGGTCCGCCGCCCGCCGTCCGCCGTGGGTGTCGACGAGCTCGCCGCCAGGCTGGCAGCCGGTGGGGTGGTGACCGTCGTGACGCGTTCGGACCCGCCGCCGGGTTGCGGGCTGGTGCCCAACCACGCCTACGCGGTACTGAAGGCGGACGCGCGGACGAGGCAGGTCCTCCTCCGCAACCCGTGGGATCAGACCGGCACCGACAACCGGCTGGACTGGCGCGACTGGGACGGCCTGAAGCCGGCGCTGGCAGGCGTCCAGTGGGCTTCGACCGGCCGCGGTCCGCCGCCTCGTTGAGCGACCTTCTCCGGGCGTCAGGCGTCAGGCGTCAGGCCCGGATGATCGCGACGGGGGCGGCGGAGTGCAGCATCGTCTGGTGGCTGACCGAGCCCAGGAGGAGCTCGGCGAATCCGCCCTTGCCCCGGGCTCCGACGACCAGCAGGTCGGCGTCGTGGCTGGCCTCGAGGAGGGCCCGGGTGGCAGAGGCGGGTATCAGCTGACGGCAGACGTCGATCTCCCCGGAGCCGGGCGCCGGAGCGGCGAGCCGGAGCACGGCGGGCTCCGTACCGCCCGGCTCGGCGGGCTTCCCTGGCTCGCCGCCGGGGATCGGGCCGAGGACCTGTTCGATGGACTCGTCCAGCACGGCCCGCGCCTGGCCTTCGAGCGCCTGCACGATCTCCCCGGACGTCTCGGCGAGCGGGAGGGGGACTGCGGCGAGCCAACTGTGGATGACATGCAGCGGTGCCCCACGCAGTGCCGCCGTGACCGCGGCCCACCGCAGCGCGGCCAGCGAGTTGGGTGAGCCGTCGACCCCGACGACCACCGGCCGCCGGTGCGGCGTGCCCTGCCCCGGTGCGCTCGTGGGGCTCAGTCGCCCGTCGGCGACCGGCCCGGCACCGGCGAGGCCGTCCGCATCGGGCTCGCCGGCATCCCCCGAACGGGGGAGTCGCGCGACGACCACTGGCACGGGGGAATGGACGGCCACGGACGTACTCACCGATCCGAGCCGCAGGCGGTGCAGGAGCCCGCGCCCGCGTGCTCCGACGACAATCATGGCGGCGTCCCGGCCGGCGGTGAGCAGGGCCTCGGCGCCAGGAGCGTCCACCACCTCCTCGAGGACCTCGAGTCCCGCGGGGATGGGGGCGGCACCGATCGTCTCATGCAGGAGGTGGCTGGCCGCGAAGGCCAAGGTGGCCTCGTCGTGCGGCCCGGCGATCGCGTCGGCGGACCTGCGTACGGCGGTGGGCTGCTCGTCGGCGCAGGACCCGAGGACGGCGCGCACCCGCAGGCCGCGCCGGCCGGCCTCGGTGACCGCCCAGGTCAACGCGGCCGCGGAGCCGGGGGATCCGTCGATCCCGACCACGATGTCGGCTGCTGTGCCCACCGTAGGTCCGCTGTGCGGCTCGGTCGCCGGCGCGCCGGTTCGTTCCGGGGTCCGGTCCGCCTGCGTGCTGGTCAGGGCGCCGTCGGTCATCGTTGTCCTCCTGCTCGGCGCGATCTGCCCGTCCCGGGTCGCGCCTCGGCGACGGCGGCGGGATGTGCCGTCGGAGCGGACCTACCCGGCTCGCCGAGCGGGAACCCGAGCTGTCTGGCGAGCAGATCGTTGTTGCCGGGTGGGGGTGGCGGGCGGCCGGACACCGCTGTGACATCAATCAGTTGTCGCTTTTTTGGGTTGAGCTCGACTCTGATGTGTGCCGATGATTGCGAATAAAGATCCTCAACGTTGTGATTCGCGAGAGGTTTTTGACCTCGGCGCAGCAGAGAAAATTCGATCGAATCATGCGCCGTGGTCGGAGCGTGGCCTCGCTGTGCGCAGTCTGGCTCGGAGCCGGCGGGCCCAACCGGGTGGTGCCGATCATTCCGGACTGTCACGGATGATTCCCTCCCCGGCCGGTGTGCGCTCTTTGTATGCTCTGCGTCCGCGCATCGAGGTCACCGCCGATGGTTGGAGCACCCGGTGACTTCGCGGTCACACGATGCGGTGAGGGGGCTGTGTTCTGGACGTGGGTGGGCGGTGGTCGGCCCCGGCGCGTCGCCGCGGGGGGCGGAGTAACGTACGTGAGCGGACGAAGGCCCGCGTATCGTTGTCTCCCCGCCGGGGTTCCGGGTGCTGCCGGAGCGGCCCGGCTCAGATGACAAAGGTGCATTCGACAACCTGCGCGCTCCGGGGGTGAGCGCCGTGCCCCCGGGAGCGCGCGCCCCGAGTTCCTGACTAAAAGCCCGATAAAGCGATCGGACAACTACGAGACCGCACAACAACGCGATCTCAGCATCACCGGACGGCCTCCACGACTGATACCAAAGACCATCGAACGCGCCAGTCGGCGGCTGCGTACCCGTGACCGGTCGGTCGCGAGCGGAGGAGCCGCGGGGGCGGCGGCCTCCGGCACCGGGAGACGCCCGCCATCTGAGGGAAGGAGGAACGTGGCTTCCGACACCATGACCCAGTTAGTCATTCCTGGCGCCCTAGTGATGGTCAGTACTCCCGATCGAGGTGTCCCGGTCGCGAGCACGGCGGACTGGCACGACGCTCTCCTGAACGTCAAGTCGGGCGTCACGCCCGCGATGAAGCTCGTCGCCTTCACGATCTGTACGCACTGCGCCCCGGCGGACCGGCCGGCGCCGAGCGGTGCCTACGTCACCTCGCCCGGCCTGTCGCTGCTCTGCGAGCAGACGAACTTCAGCCGTACCCACGTGCAGCGGCAGCTGTCGCTGCTGCGGGCGAACGGCTGGCTCGTGACGATCACCCGGCCCGCGGCTGGCCGGCCGGCGCGGTACCTGCTGAGCGTGCCCGTCGCGGTCGCGCGTGCGGGCGGCTACCGGCTTGCCGGCGAGGACGTCGAGCAGCGGGCCGAGCAGCGTGACACGGAGCTGGTTGGCGCGACCGCCGCGCCGGCCCGCCGCACCCCCGGCCTCGCCGCGGTGACGTCGTCGGATCGCATGCTCACGACCCCCCCGGCACCGGGCGGGCCGTCGGAGCCCGGCCGGGGCTTCGGGTGCCTCACCTCCGGAACCCTGGAGCGGCCGGCGCTCGTCCGCCGCCGCAAGCGCGCGACGTACAGCGCGGGCGGCCGCGGGGTTGTCCGGGTGCGGCGCAAGCCGCGCACGCTCCCCCCGTCGGCGGTCACGGACGTGATCGCGGCCGCGTCCTCGGTGGCGCCGGTGACCGTGGGAGACACAGCCTCCGCGGCCGGCCCGGAGCAGGTGGACGAGGCGCGCCCGATGGCCGTCGGCGAGACGAGCTACGTGCCGTTCGGCGGCGGCCAGATGGGCTCCGACGTCGCCGCCGGAACGGCGGGCGGCCCGGTCCGCGCGGTGTCCGACATCTCGACAGGGGCCGTCGGCGCGGCACAGTCTCCGACGGCACAGTCAGCCTCGTCCGCACAGTCGGCGTCTGCGCCTTCATCGTCTGTACCTTCTGTGACGGCGCAGTCCGCGTCCGCGCAGTCGGCGTCCGCGTCGGTCATCTCGGCATCGGCGGCCTCGGGCCGTTCGCTCGGGCCGCGGCCGATCGTCCCCGTGAGCGAGCGGGTAGCCGGTGCGGCCTGGGCGCCGGAGGCCTCCCTCCGCGGGGTCGCGACGAGCGCCGAGCCGCCGATCACATCTGCACCGCCCGTGCCCGCGCCTCAGCCGACGGCGCCCGGGCCGATCGCGCCCGCGTCTCAGCCGCCTGCGCCGACCGCGCCCGCGTCTCAGCCGACGGTGCCCGCGCCTCAGCCGCCCGCGCCCGCCCCGGCTACGACTCCGCCGGCTACGACTCCGCCGACCGCCGAGGCACCGTCGCCTGAATCGCAGCCGCAGGCCGCGGAGCCGGAACCCGAGCCGGAACCCGAGCCGGAACCGGTCGAGTCACCTGTCGTGGACGAGATCCGGATGGCAACCCGCCAGGTGATCGAAATCCTCGCGAAGATGCTGCGCTGCCAGGTCGAGGACTTCGCGGAGCTGGACAGGCGGGTCTACGAGGTTCTCTCCGAAGGCGACTGGGCTCCGGTGGAGTTGGCCACTCACCTGGTCAACTTCGTCGCCAACGGTGTCTGGGTGAACGGCGACGATGTGGCCGACAACATCCGGTGGCGGATGGACCGGCTGCCGTTGGGCGTGACCGAGTGTGGCTGCAAGTCCTGCCTGGGCTGGCGGGCCGCCCCGGAGCGTCCGCCGCGACCGGCACCGCCGTCGGAGCCTGGGCCGTCCGCGGCGGGGGCGTCCGCGAGAACATCCACCCCGGTGCGGGCCGCCGGGCCGCCACCGGCTGGTCCGGTCGCGGCGGTCACCACCGGCGCCGCGACGAAGACGGGCTCGGCGCGGCCCGGGCGTTCCCCCGCCGCGAACCCTCCGGCGCCGCCGGCCCGTCCGGCCTCGGCCTCGGCCTCGGGCATCGTGGCGAACCAGGCGAGTTCGGCTAAATCGGCTAGTCAGGTGAATCGGGCGGGCCCGGTGGAGCAGTCGCCTGCCGCGCAGCCCCCGCCGCCCCCGCCACCGGATCTCGCCGCGATCGCGGCGGCGGCGGCCGCTGGAGCGGAGGAGGCCCGACGCAACGAGGAGGCGAAGCGACTCCAGACGGCCGGTATCTCAGCGGCCGGTGACTCGGAGCCTGGTGACTCGGCGGCCGGTGACTCGGTTGCTGAGGGCTCATCGGCCCAGACCTCGCCGGGCACCGCGGGCGTGCAGAACGGTACGAGCCAGGAAGCGGAGCCGCTCACGGAAGATTGAGTAGAGCGCGATGGTCGTCCGTCACGCTCCGTTCCCGGCGCCCCGGCGCACCTGAACGCCTGGCGGCATGATGGGGCACATGGGCGGCGACGAGACCGAGCGGTCGGGCGCGGACATCGAGCCTCGGGACGACTGCGACGTCCTGGTGATCGGCAGCGGGTTCGGAGGCAGCGTGACCGCGCTCCGCCTGGCCGAGAAGGGCTACCGCGTCACGGTCGTCGAGGCCGGCCGCCGGTTCACCCCGGAGACACTGCCGAAGACGAGCTGGGACATCCGCAGGTACCTGTGGCTGCCGCGGCTCGGATGCCACGGGATCCAGAAGATCACCCTGCTCGGGCGGGTGCTGGTGCTCTCCGGAGCAGCGGTCGGCGGTGGATCGGTCGTCTACGCGAACACGCTGTACCGGCCCATGGACGGTTTCTACGACGATCCCCAGTGGGCGGACATCACCGACTGGCGTGCCGAGCTCGGGCCGTTCTACGGCCAGGCCGAGCGCATGCTCGGCTCCACCCGGAACCCGTCGATGACCATGGCGGACGAGGTCTTCCGGGACGTCGCACGGGATATGGGCGTCGGGGACACCTTCCGTCTGACCGACGTCGGCGTGTTCTTCGGCCGCGACGGCCAGCGCGAGCCGGGGGTGACGGTTCCCGATCCCTACTTCGGCGGCGCCGGCCCGGCCCGGACGGGCTGCGTCGAGTGCGGCGAGTGCATGACGGGATGCCGGCGCGGCGCGAAGAACACCCTGGACCACAACTACCTCCACCTGGCCGAAGGGCTGGGCGCCCGCATCGTGGCGGACACGACCGTGCGCTCGGTGCGCCCCGACGGGCGCGGTGGCTACGAGGTCGAGACGGTGCGCACCGGCAGCCGGCGGCGGGACGCGCGGCGCTGGACGGCCCGCCAGGTCGTGTTCGCCGCGGGCGCCCTGGGAACCCAGCGCCTCCTGCTCGGCATGCGCGAACAGGGGCACCTGCCCGGCATCTCCGACCGGGTCGGCCACCTGACCAGGACGAACTCCGAGGCGATCCTGGGCGCGACCCGGCTGCGGCCGGATGAGCGGATCACCCGGGGGGTGGCCATAACGTCGTCCTTCTACCCGAACGATCACACGCACGTGGAACCTGTCCGGTACGGCCGGGGCAGCAACCTCATGGCGTTCCTGTCGAGCGCCATGACCGACGGCGGCGGCTCCCTGCCACGCTGGGCGAAGCACCTGCTGCTGCTGGCCCGCCGCCCGTATCTCACGCTGCTCGCCCTGCCGTGGCGGTGGTCGGAGCGAACCATGATCGCTCTTGTCATGCAGTCCCGGGACAACTCGCTCACCGTCAGCCGGCGCCGCGGGCCGTTCGGGACGTCCTGGCTGACGAGCCACGCTGGCCACGGGGAGTCCAACCCGACCTGGATACCGGAGGGCAACCAGGCGGCGCGGCTGGTTGCGGAGCGGCTGGGCGGGCATCCGGGAGGCGCGATCACCGAGCTGGCCGACATCCCGCTGACGGCGCACATCCTCGGCGGGGCGGTCCTGGCCGCTGATCCCGCCCGGGGCGTGATCGACCCGTATCACCGGGTTTTCGGCCATCCCGGCCTGCACGTTGTGGACGGCTCGGCGGTACCGGCGAACCTCGGAGTGAACCCCTCGCTGACGATCACGGCGATGGCGGAGCGGGCGATGGCCTTCTGGCCGAACCGGGGTGACACCGACCCCCGCCCGCCGGTGGGCGCGGCGTACCGGCGGATCGCGCCGGCGGTACCGCGGAACCCGGCGGTGCCCGCGGACGCACCGGGACATTATGAAATAAGTGCCCTGACCAGCACGAATAAGGATCTTCCCCGGGATGCGGTAGCTGACGGTGGCCGGGAGACTCCTCGCAAGATGTGATCAGAGTCACATTTCCTGGAGTATGGCTGGCGGCAGTCTCGTGGCCGAATTCCGTCGGCGGCCCCGGTTATGTTCCCAGGCATGTCGACTCCACCCGACGCAGGAACAACACCACAGCCGCAGGTTGGCACGTCGGGGCGGTTCGGTCTCACCCTGTTGGTCATCTGTGGGGCACAGTTGATGATCGTTCTCGATGCGACGATCGTGAACGTCGCGCTGCCGAGCATGCGTGACGATCTCGGGATCAGCGAGGTCGACCTGCCCTGGGTCCTGAACGCCTACACCCTCGCGTTCGGTGGCCTGCTGATGCTCGGCGCCCGGGCGGGCGACATTCTGGGCCGCCGCCGGATGTTCGTGGTCGGTGTCCTGCTGTTCGCCCTGGCGTCGCTGGTGGGCGGGTTCGCGACGACCCCGGCCTTCCTCTACGTCGCCCGGGTCGTGCAGGGGGTCGGCGGCGCGATCGCGGCACCGGCGGCACTGTCGCTGGTGACGACCACCTTCCCGGAGGGCCAGCAACGGAACCGGGCGTTCGGCATCTACGCCGCGATGTCCGGATCGGGCGCCGCGATCGGGCTGATCCTCGGCGGCATCCTCACCGACCTGCTGTCCTGGCGCTTCGTCCTGTTCGTGAACGCGCCGATCGGCCTGCTCGTGACCCTGCTGGCGCCGCGGGTCCTGACCGAGGCACCCCGGCGGACGGGAACGTTCGACCTCCCCGGCGCGGTCGGGGTCACCGCCGGTGTGACGGTCGGCGTCTACGGCCTGACCAGGACGACCACCCACGGATGGTCGGACGCGCTGACTCTGCTCTGCCTGATCGGCGGGGTCGCGCTCCTGGGGCTCTTCCTCCTCCGGGAGGCGATGTGCCGCGAGCCGCTGGTTCCGCTGTGGCTGTTCCGGAACCGGGATCGCGGCGGCGCCAATCTGATCATTCTCGCCGTCGCCGCGGCGATGTTCGGCGTCTTCTACTTCCTCACCCTGTTCGTGCAGGGCGTGCTCGGCTACAGCCCGCTCCAGACGGGCTTCGCCTTCCTGCCCGTCAGTATCGCGATCATGGTGGCGGCGGGAGTCTCCGGCCAGGTGCTCGGCCGGTTCGGGGCGAAGCCGCTGCTGGTGATCGGCCCGCTGATCGCGGCGGGGGCGCTCTTCTGGCTCTCGACCCTGTCGGCGGACTCGTCCTACCCCACGTTGCTGCTGCCCGCGACGGTGCTGTTCGGCTTCGGGGTCGGGATCTCGTTCGTCCCGCTCACCGCCGTCGCGGTTGCCGGCGTGGACGCGGCGGACGCCGGCCTGCCCTCCGGTCTGCTGAACACCACCCAGCAGGTCGGCGGTGCCATCGGGCTGGCGGTTCTCGCCACGGTCGCCAGCACGGTGGCGAACAACCACGCGGCGGACGCGGCCAGCGCCGCCGGGTCGGCCAGGCCCTCGCCCGCCGCGATCATCGAGGCCTCGGTCGCCGGGTACGCCGACGCCCTCCTGGTCGGGGCGGGGATGTGCCTGGCAGCGATGCTCGCCGGGCTGTTCATGATCACATCGGCCGCCGGCCGGCTGGAGTCGGCTGGTGCAGCCGAGGGCGCATCCCAGCCCGTTCCCGGCCACGTCTGAACTGACGGCGTCGGACGAGCCGGCGGTATCGGAACCAGCGGGGCGTCTGAGCCGACGGCAGGCGGTGCCCGGCCCGAGGAAGGGCCGGGCAACCACGCGCCGGTCAGGTGCGCCGGCCAGCCTCGGTCATGGTGTCAACGCCGGGCATCTCCTCGAGCCCGGAGGTCACCTCCGGGCTCACACCGTCGGCGAGGTCGGAGCGCAGCGGGGTGACCGGCTCGGCCGTGATCGTCTCGGTGTCGGCGCTGGCCAGGTAGCGGCGCGCCGCGACGGCGGCGGCCGCGCCGACGCCGATGAGGAACAGCGTCACGACTCCGCGCCGCCGGCGGCGGTGCACCCGGGCGAGCTTCACCTCGGCCTTCTCCAGTCGCTTCTCCAGTAGCTCCTGAGCGCGGTCGGCCCGCTGGCGGGCCTTCGACTCGGAGCGGACGGCCTTGCGTGACCGCGACTTCTCCAACCGGAGCTCGGTCGCCATCCGCGCCCGCTCGGCCGACAGCTCCGCGCTGGAGCGGGCCTTCTCGATCCGCCGGGCCGTCCGGCCCGACACCGCCGACGCCTTGCCGACGGCGAGCCCCGCGGCCTTGCCGGCGGCCTTGCCCGCGGCCGTCCCCCCGGCGCCGGAGACGTCGGAGACCCGGTGCACGAGTGTGCTGCTGGCGTCACGGGTGGCGTGCGCCGCCGAGCCCGCGGTGCTGCCGGCCTTCAACGCGGCTTTCGAGGCCGCCGCGCCGGCGCGATCCGCCGCGTTCTTCGCCGCGCCAGGGAGCCCGCTCACCGGCGCGGCGTCCGTCACGTGCGCGAGCCTGTCCTTGAGTGTCGTGCTCATGGCATCCCTTCGCTTATTGCGTCGTGGCCTGTCGCGATCCTGGTGCCGGATCGCGCCCGGCGGCCGGCCACGGCTCCACCGGCGTGTGTTGATACGCGCCGTCAAGATCTGTGCAGTGTCCCGTACCCCGTTCGGTGGCTCCTAACAACGCGGCGGGACGTCGGGTCGTGTCACCTACCCTTGTGACACATGCCCTGTGCTGTCCCGGGTACCGACGGTTACCGGTGGTCCCGTGTGGGTGCGGACCGTGGTGCCGCTCGGGTACGGCCCGGGGTCCGGGGCGGCGTCCGGCGTGCCTGTCGGGATGTCCGGGAGCCGGCCGCGGGCGGCGCGCCAGGTTCCGGTCGGAGGTGCGGCATACGATCGGGGCCAGGACACGCCGTACGTGCCGAAAAGACGGAGAGAAGAGAGGCCCCATGGCCGAGGAGCTGTACGCGACGGTGCGCACGACTCAGGGCGACATCGAGATCAGGTTGTTCCCGGATCACGCGCCGAAGACGGTCAAGAACTTCGTCGGGCTCGCGACCGGGTCCCGGGAGTGGACCGACCCCGCGACCGGCGAGAAGAAGACCGGTGTGCCGCTGTACAGCGGGACGATCTTCCACCGGGTGATCCCGAACTTCATGATCCAGGGCGGCGACCCGCTCGGCAGCGGCCGGGGCGGCCCCGGTTACCAGTTCGTCGACGAGTTCCACCCCGACCTGCGGTTCGACCGTCCGTACCTGCTCGCGATGGCGAACGCGGGCCCGGGCACGAACGGCTCCCAGTTCTTCATCACCACGGCGGCCACCGACTGGCTGAACCGCAAGCACACGATCTTCGGCGAGGTCACCCGGGGGACGGACGTCGTCGACAAGATCGGCAAGACGCCGACCGGCGCTCAGGACCGCCCCAAGACCGACGTGGTGGTTCAGGAGATCGTCGTCGAACGCCGCCCGGCCTGAAGCGTCGATCATGAGGGCAGGGGCGGCGCGCGCGACCGACCGGGATGATCGCAGGTGCCCGGCGCGGCGGGTCCGGCGGTGACGGACTCGCCAGCGGGTGATCCGACCCGTGCGCCGGAAGGCTCTTCTGGTGCGCCCGGGGGTTCCGGTGGAGCCGGTAGTGCCGGCGAAGCCGAGATCCCGCGTCCCGCGTCCCCCCTGCCCGCCGCCGGCGAGCCGCCGCCCGCCGGCGGCCCTCCCAACGGCGGCCCTGCGTCGGGCGGCCCGCCGCACGAGCAGGTCGGATGGCGGCCGGAGACCGGCCCGCCCGCCGGCCACGCCGGGTGGACCCCACCGCCGGCGGGAGCACCGAGCCTGCCCCACTGCTATCGGCATCCCGAGCGGGAGACGTACGTCACCTGCCAGCGGTGCGGGCGTCCCATCTGCCCGGACTGCATGCGCCCGGCGGCTGTGGGCTTCCACTGCCCGGAAGAGTCCGGCGCCGGCGGTGGCGGGCGCCCCGAGCGGCGCCGAGAGCCGCGGACGGACTTCGGTGGCCGGCCGGGAGCCGGTCGCCGCGGGCTGGTCACCCAGGTTCTGATCAGCCTGTGCCTCGTCGCGTTCGTCCTGCAGGGCCTGCCCGGGCTGGCACGCGACTCCGGCTCCCTGAACCAGTTCAGCGCCGACTTCCGCCTGTACGGCGTGTCTCTCGCGTGGGACGACCAGTACTACCGGCTCCTCACCGCCGCCTTCCTGCACGTCAACTACCTGCACGTCCTGGTGAACCTGTATGCGTTGTTCGTGCTCGGCTACCAGCTCGAGGCGATTCTCGGGCGGCTTCGCCTGGTGGCCCTGTTCGTCGCCTGCGCCGTCGGTGGGAACACCCTGAGCTACCTGGTGAACGGTGTGTCCGTGAACTCGGTCGGGGCGTCCACCGCGATCTTCGGTTTTTTCGGCGCGTACTACGTGATCGCCCGGCGGCTGCGTGCCGACACGACGCAGATCCTGATCCTGATCGGGATCAACTTCGCGCTCACGTTCACGCTGTCCTTCATCGACCGCTGGGGCCACGTCGGGGGACTGGCGGCCGGGGTGCTCGTCGGCCTGCTCTACGCCTACGTCCCGCCGCGCCGAACGGTCGTGCAGGCGGCCGGGGTGCTGGCGCTTGTCGGCCTGCTCTTCGCGGCGGCCGTCATCAAGAGCGCGGACCTGACCACCGCCTTCTCCTAGCGCCCCCCTGCCGCCGTCGGGAGTCAGCCCAGGCGGAGGCGGAGTTCCTCGACGGCCTCGGCCACCCGTTCCGGGTCGGTGCCCAGCGCGCGGCGGCTGAGCAGCACGGGCCCGTCGATGGTCTCGATCTCCAGGGTTCGTAGGTGAACGAGGCGCCGTCCGTGGGTGAGGGTGCCTGACCGCGCGCCGATCACCGCGGCCCACGGCAGGTGCCGGCGCCGCATGCCCTCCATGTAGTCGATCCCGTCGGGGCCGAGCCGCAGCGTCGGCCGGGACACCGCGTCGTTGACCGCGAGCGCCACCAGGCCCAGCCCGACCAGGCCGACCAGCAGCCGTCCCGCGCCGTCGAGGGAGGCGACCCGCCAGGCGAGGTCCTCGGAGGCGGCCACAACGAGCAGCACCGCGCCGCCCGTGGCGTAGGCCACGCACCGCCAGATCGGCGGCGACCACGAGAGGTCGACCGGGGGCGTGCTCACCCGCCTCACCCAACCACAGGTGGCGCGGGCGTCCCGGCCCCCTGGTGCTCCAGCTCGGCGAGCGTGGTCAGGGCGCGGTCCACGACCTCCAGCCGGGTCAGCTGGGCGGCCTGCCGCCGGATCGCCGCGACCGCGTCCGCGCCGAGCCTGTCCCGCAGCTGCTCAACCAGGTTGTGGACCCGCTCGGCATCCGCTCCGACCACGGCGGAGGAGTCCGGGTCCGCGTCGGCGGCCGTTGAGAGCAGCAGCGCCTCGGCGTCCCGCCCCAACCGGCCGAACAGGTCCGCCACGTTGCGCAGCGTGGTCCACTGCTGCGGCCAGCTACCGGTGCGCAGCCACAGCCGGATCACCTCCGGGTAGTGGGCGGTCGCGGTCGCCAGGTCACCCGTCCGCACCGCGGATGAGGCGAGGGTGACCAGCGAGATCCCGACCGCGAAGGTGACGCCGCCGGCGCGGGCCGCGGCCAGGGCACGCTCGGCGTGCCGGCGCGCCGTAACGGGATCGTCGTGGATGTGGATCTCGGCCTGGACGTACTCGACGAACGACCAGATGATCGGCCCTCCCGACGTGCCGACGAGCTGACGTGCCCGCGTGACCAGCGCGTCCGCCCGGTCGGCATCGCCGCCGTAGGCCGCGGCCAACGCCGCGACGGCCATCTCGTTGGCGGCCAGGTCGGCGTCGAGCGCGGCCGCCGCGACGAGGTGGTCGATCGATGAGGCGAACTCGCCCGCGAAGAGGTCGGTCACGCCCAGCGCGTACCGGGCGGTCGCAACACCGGCGTCGTCCACGGCGGTGGCGAGGGCCCGGTCGGCCAGCTCGCGGGCCTTCCCGAGACTGCCGGCCCGCCAGGCCGCGTGGCTGGCCGCGGCGTACAGCAGCGGGGCCTCGGGCAGCTCGGCGAGGCCGGGGTCGTCCGCGGTCTCCAGGGCCCAGGCCCACAGCTCGGCGTTGTTGTGCCAGGCCGCGAACTCCCCGAGATCGATGCTGATCCGGGCCGCCCCGGCCAGGTCGCCGTGTTTCAGCATCCGCTCGCGGCAGGCACGCAGCACGGGCAGCGCGGTCAGGATCCGCCGGCCCCAGCGCGGCCCGTCCGGACCATGCAGGCCGCCCGCCGCCGACCGGGTGAACTCGCGGGCCCACGCCGCGATCAGGATCTGGGCGGTCTCGAGCTCCCCGGCGGCCCGAGCGGCCTCCAGGCCGAACGCGCGGATGCTGTCCAGCATGCGGAACGCGGTGCCGTCATCGGGATGGGCCGGGTCGGTGACCGTTTCCACCATCGACGCGTCGACAAGTGTGCTGAGGGCGGCGATCGGATCCTCCGCCGGCTCGGAACCCTCGGAGCAGGTGACGGCGTCGGCGACGGACTCCGCGATCGAGAGGTCGAACAGGCCGGGAACCGCCGCCAGGTGGCGGAAGAGACGCTGGGCCTGGGCGTCGAGTAGCCGGTAGGACCAGGCGATCGTGCCGCGCAGGGTGTGATGGCGGTCGTCGTCGACGGGCGGTCGCCGGCCTCGCCCGAGGTCGAGCCCGGCATCCATCCGTGCGCGCAGGTCGGCCGGGCTCAGCGCCGTCAGCCGGCTCGCGGCGAGCTCGATGGCCAGCGGCAGCCCGTCCAGGCGTCGGCAGATCGCCGCGGCGTCCTCGAGGGCCGCCGCGGGCAGATCCCGGCCGCCCCGTGCCTGGCGTGCCCGGTCGAGGAACAGCTGAACGGCGGCGGCGCCCGCGGGATCGGTGTCCGGGTCGGGTAGCGGCAGCGGCCCGAGGCGGAACACCCATTCCCCGGACGTTCCCAGCGGAGCACGACTGGTCGCGAGCACCGTGAGGTTCGGTATCCAGCGGAGCAGCTCGCCCACCAGGTCGCGGACGGCGTCCAGGAGGTGCTCGCAGTTGTCGATCACCAGGATCTGCCGGCGGGTCGCCAGATAGTCGATGACCGCGCGGAGCAGGTCCCCCCTGGTCGTGACCTCGAGGGCCTGGGCCAGCGCGAACGGCACGGTCGCCTCGTCCCGGACGGGCGCCAGCTCGACGAGGGTGGCTCCGTCCGGCCATCGCGGGGCGGCGTGGTGCACCAGGTCCAGCATCAGCCGGGTCTTTCCCACTCCGCCGGGGCCGACGACGGTGACGCAGCGGTCGGGGTGCAGCAGCTCCGCGAGTCGGTCCAGTTCCTCCGCGCGGCCCAGCAGCGGGGTGGGCGAGCGCGGGACGCGCGCCCTGGCCGGCCCGGCACCGCGGCCGTCCGGGTCATCCGGCCGCCGTGCCGGTGTCGTGACCGCGGTGACTGCTGGTCTGGCCGTGACCGGCTGGCCTGCCGTGACCGGTGGGCCGGGCTGGATGGCGCCTGGGACGGGGCCGGCGAGGTCGCCGCGGGCGACCGCGCGTTCGAGGTCGGCCAGCGCCGGCGACGCCTCCAGGCCCGTCTGGTCGGCGAGCCGGCGGCGGAAGTCACGGGCCGCCGCGAGGGCCTCGGGTGCCCGGCCGTCCAGGGCCAGCGCGCGGACCAACAGCAGCAGCGCCGACTCGCGTAACGGGTCGGCGGTGGCCGCCTGCTCGGCATCTCCGATCACCGCGCCAGCCGGGCCGCAGGCCAGTCGAGCGTCGAGCAGGCCGTCCACGAGCGTCTGCCGCAGCCGGGCGAGTCGGGCCGCCTCGGCGCCGAGCGGACCGGCGGAGCCGAACTCCGCCAGGGCGTCACCGCGCCACAGATCGAGGGCGTGCCGTAGCCGGTCCGCCGCGGCGGCCGGGTCGGTGGGGCGCAGCGCGCGGGCCTGGGCGGCGAACGCCTCGGCACGGGCGGCGTCGAGCGCGTCCGCGCCCAGGACCAGGCGGTATCCGGCGCCGTCCCGGACGAGACGGCCGGCCCGCGGCCCCAGATGGCCCCGGACGCGGGAGAGATGGCTGTGCAGCGTGCCGTCCGCCGAGGCGGGCGGGTCGGCGCCCCAGACCGCGTCGATCAACGCGCCGGCCCCGACGACCCGCGCCCGCGACATCGCCAACATGGCCAGCAACGCCCGCCGCCGTGCACCGGGGACGTCCACCTCGGCGCCGTCGACACGCAGCCGCATCGGGCCGAGCACGTCGACCTCCACGCCCGTGTCCGCGTCGTCCACGTTGTCGCCCCCCGAATCCCTCGATTTCCGCCCGCCGGGACGTTTCCGCCCACCGGGACGGCCGTGCATCCGCCGTTCGGTGGCCGTGCATCCGCTGGGACCGTCGCGCATCCCGCGTGCAGGTCCCATTCAAGTCCGTGACCGCAGTCTCAGAGGTGTTCATCACCGGGATCGTCCGGACGGGTGCCTGACACCTCGCCGGGCATCCGACACAGCGAGGAGGCAGCCATGACGAGCACGACCATCGAGACGACGGCCGGCGAGACGAGCCGAGAGGCAACGCCTGGGACCACCGACGGGACCGTCCCCGGGAGTGCCCCCGAGACGGCTGGAGCGGCGGTCGCCGAGGCTGGTCCGCCCGCGGGCCTGGACCTCGCGGAGGTCGAGCGGTTCACCTACAAGATCGCCCAGGACCAGGCGGTCGCCACCGTGGGCGCGCTGGGCTGGCTCGGCGACCGGCTCGGGCTGTGGGCGGCCCTCGCGGCCGCCGGCCCGGTCACCAGCACGGAGCTCGCGGCGGCGACCGGTCTCGCCGAGCGGTACCTGCGCGAGTGGCTCGCGTCCCAGTTCGCCGCGGGCAACCTGCGCCATGACCCGGCGAGCGGGCGGTTCCACCTGCCCGCGGAATGGGCCGCCGTGCTCGCGGACCCGAACTCGCCGGTGGCCTCGGCCGGCGGCTACGAGTCGCTCATGGGCTTCTACACGGCCGCGGACCGGCTGGTTGAGGCGTTCCGCACCGGCGGCGGCATCGGCTGGGGGACCCACGACCCGCGGCTCTACAGCGGTGTCGACCGGTTCTTCGGTCCGCTCTACCGCGCCAGCCTGGTGAGCGAGTGGCTGCCCGCGCTGGACGGGGTCGTCGAGCGGCTGCGTGCCGGCGCGAAGGTTCTCGACGTGGGCTGCGGCCACGGCACCTCCACGCTGCTCATGGCGGAGGCGTTCCCGATGTCCACCTTCCACGGCGTCGACCCGCACCCCGAGTCGATCCATGCCGCGCGGACGGCCGCCAACCGCGCCCAGGTGGCCGACTGGACGACGTTCTCGGTCGCCCCGGTAACCGGCGACATCGGCAACGGGTACGACCTCGTCTGCTTCTTCGACTCCTTCCACCACGTCCGGGACGCGGTGGCGGCCGCCGCGGCGTGCCGCCGGGCGATGGCGCCGGGCGGCACGCTGATGCTGGTCGAGCCGCGCGCGGGGGACAGCGTGCAGGAGAACACCGACGTCGTCGGGCTGACCTTCTACGCCGCCTCCACCCTGGTGTGCCTGCCGGACGCGCTGTCCCAGCACGACCACGGCCACGACCACGTCGGCGGCCACGGCCACGGCCACGACGGCGACGGCGGCGCCACGGACGCGCTCGGCGGCATGGCCGGGCCGGCGCGGCTGCGCGAGGTCCTCACGGCGGCGGGGTTCGGCTCCGTCCGGGTGGCCGCCGAGACCATGGTGAACATCGTCGTCGAGGCCCGGTCGTGACCTCCGGGCCGGTCGTGACCTCCGGGCCGGCCGCGACGGAGGCCGCCGCTCCGGTCGATCCCGAGGCGGCGGCGGTGGTCCTAGATCTCCTCACCGCGGGCCGCGCCGCGGTGGCACCCCCGGCGACCGCACGGGCGGGGGCGCCGTCCCCGGGAGCGTTGCTCGGCGTCTGGGCGCACCCGGACGACGAGACCTACCTCTCCGGGGCGCTGATGGCCACCGCCGCGCATCTCGGCGCCAGGGTCGTCTGCGTCACCGCCACCCGCGGCGAGCTGGGCGGGCCGGTCCCGCCCGGCTCGCCCCCGGGGCTGACCCTCGACCGGCTGCGGGTGGCCGAGCTGGCCGAGGCGCTGGACGTCCTCGGGGTGCGCGAGCAGGTTCTGCTCGGACTCCCCGACGGCGGCTGCGCCCAGGTCGCCCAGGCCGTCGCGGCGGGCCCGGCCGGCCCACCGGGCCCGGCCGGCCCGGTGGAGCGGATCGCGGGAATCATCCGTGAGCTCCGCCCGGCGGTCGTCGTGACGTTCGGGCCGGACGGGTTCACCGGCCATCCGGACCACCGCGCCGTCTCGGCCTGGACCACCACCGCGTTCGCGTGGGCGGCCCCGGACGGCGCCCGCCTGCTGTACGCGGCCGCGTCGACCGACCACCGTGAGCGGACGAGGGACGTCGACGAACTCCTCGGCATCGCGGTGGATGGCGCGGACCTCGACGGCGACGACGGCCCGGTCGTCCCGCCAGGCGCGCTCGCGGTACGGCTGAACCTGGCTGGACGGCTGCTGGAACGCAAGGTCGCCGCGCTGCGGGCGCACGCCTCGCAGACCGCGGGCGCGCTGGCGGCGCTGGGGCCGGACCGGTTCGCCGGTTGGGTCGCGGAGGAGGCCTTCGTCGATCATCGCGGCCGGGTGTCACCTTGACTGTCGCCTTGGCGACTCCCCGGCAGGGGGGGCTTGCGCACCACGGCCCGACGGCTACCATTCGCGTTCTTAACTTTACTTAAAGTAGCGACACGGTTGCCCTGATCCGTCGGTGACGGCGTCCGGTCGCACGCGACGGCGCCGCGTGAGCGGCGCGGGTGAAGGGGGCGCGGTGGCGCACGCACCGACGCGACGTGGCGGGGGCAGCCCGTTCCCGCCGATCGCCGAGTACGGGTTTCTCTCCGACTGCGAGACGAACTGCCTGGTGGCACCGAGTGGCAACGTCGAGTGGATGTGCGTGCCGCGCCCGGACGCGCCGAGCGTGTTCGGCGCCGTCCTGGACCGCTCGGCCGGTGGGTTCCGCTTCGGCCCGGACCGGACCTTCATCCCGGCCGGCCGGCGGTATCTGCCGGGCACCAACGTCCTGGAGACGACCTGGCAGACACCCACCGGCTGGCTGATCGTCACCGACTGCCTGGTCGTCGGCCGCTGGCACCGGACGCACCGGCGGTCCAAGACCCACCGGCGCACCCCGGGCGACTGGGACGCCGACCATGTGCTGCTGCGGCTGGCCCGCTGCGAGCACGGCGATGTGGACCTCAGCCTCGTCTGCGAGCCCAACTTCGACTACGGCCGCAGCCCGGCGTCCTGGCGCTACGAGGGTGCGGACTACTCGACCGGGATCATCACCCACGCCAGCCCCGGCGGGGACCCCGCGGACGTCTCGCTGCGGCTGCGCACCGACCTGCGGCTCGGGTTCGACGGCCGCCGCGCGCTGGCCAGGACGACCCTGCGGGAGGGTGACACTGCCTTCGTGGCCATGACCTGGCGGGCCGAGGACCCGCTGCTGCCCACCAGCTACCCAGCGGCCTGCGCCGCCGTCGAGAGCACCACCGAGTTCTGGCGGCAGTGGCTTTCGCGCGGGCGGTTCCCCGACCATCCGTGGCGCCGGCACCTGCAGCGCAGCGCACTGGCGCTCAAGGGCCTCACCTACGCCCCGACCGGGGCGCTGCTCGCCGCCGCGACCACCTCGCTGCCGGAGACGCCGCAGGGCGAGCGCAACTGGGACTACCGCTACAGCTGGATCCGGGACTCCACGTTCGCCCTGTGGGGCCTGTACACCCTCGGGCTCGACTACGAGGCCAACGACTTCTTCTCCTTCATCGCGGACGTCGCCGAGCACGCCGACGACATCCAGGTGATGTACCGGGTCGGTGGCGAGCCGAAGATCGACGAGGAGATTCTCGGGCATCTGTCCGGCTATGACGGCGCCGTCCCGGTGCGGGTCGGTAACGAGGCGGCGAAGCAGCGCCAGCATGACGTGTGGGGGGCCGTTCTCGACTCGGTCTACCTGCACACCCGGTCGCGGGACTATCTCTCGGAGCGGCTGTGGCCGGTGCTGGTCCGGCTGGTGGAGGCGGCGGCCGCGCACTGGCGGGAGACGGACCGCGGCATGTGGGAGGTCCGGGGCGAGCCGCGGCACTTCACCTCGTCGAAGATGTTCTGCTGGGTCGCGCTGGACCGGGGGCGCCGCCTCGCGCAGATGCGCGGTGACCTGCGAACCGCGGGCCGCTGGGACGACATCGCCGACGAGATCCACGCCGACGTGCTCGCGAACGGCGTCGACCACCGCGGTGTCTTCACCCAGTACTACGGCTCGACGTCGCTGGACGCCTCGGTGCTGCTGATGCCGCTGCTGGGTTTCCTGCCGTCGACGGACGACCGGGTGAAGGCGACCGTGCTCGCCATCGCCGACGAGTTGACGGTGGACGGCCTGGTGCTGCGCTACCGGACGGACGAGACCGACGACGGGGTCGAGGGTGAGGAGGGCGCTTTCCTCATCTGCTCGTTCTGGCTCGTCTCCGCGCTGGTGGAGATCGGTGAGCTCACCCGGGCCCGGCAGCTGTGCGAGCGGCTGCTGAGCCTGGCCAGCCCGCTGGACCTCTACGCCGAGGAGATCGATCCGGCCGACGGTCGGCACCTGGGCAACTTCCCGCAGGCCTTCACCCACCTGGCGCTGATCAACGCGGTCATGTACGTGATCCGGGCCGAGTCCGGGGAGTCCTTCACCCGCTCCTAGCCGCCGGGGCGCTGAGGCGCCGCCCGGCTCCGGCGCGCGGCACCGGGCACCGGGCACCGGGCACACAACCACCCGGATGGGGGTTCAGAACCCAGATATCCACATTGTGGACAACGGTTGTGGATGAATGACAGCTGTGCAAGTCCCACCCGTGTCGGGGTGCCTGAAACCGGCCGGTCAGCGCCACTGGGTGGACACGGCGAGGCCCACGACGACAAAACCGAAGCCGATCAGGATGTTCCAGCCGCCGAGGCTCTCCATTCCCAGCACGCCGCCGTTCGAGAAGTAGTACACGAGCAGGTAGGCGATGCCGATCAGGAAGAACGCCAGGATCATGCCGCCGAACCATGGCGGTGACGGCGGCCTGCGCTTCGGTGCGCGCGTGCTGGTCTGCGGGGCCGCCACCGTGGTCTTCTTCGGCTTCCGGCGTCGGGATTCGGGCACTGCGGGCTCCTCGTGACCAGGTTCTCACGGTGCGCCGACCAGGCCGCCGGGCCGGCACCGTCCAAATGTTCACCACCAGCGTAGACAGTGCACCGCCACGGACGTGGTGACGGGCGCTCCCGCCGCGCCCCGGCGCGCCGCGAGTGACCGCCCTGGCAGCGGAGCGTGGTCCGCGGCGTAGCCTGCGGCGGGGGACGATCGCGGCACCCGGGCCCTGCCCGGCGGTGGCCCGGCACGGAAGGCCGGAAGCACGACGGACGAGACGGACGAGACAGAGGGGCCGGCGTCCACGCCGGCGGCGCGGCGGCGGGCCACGGGCTGGCGGATCGCGCTGGTCGGCCTGGTCGTGGCCTGCGCCGCGCTGCTCACCGCGGCGGCCGTGCGGCCATCGGCGGGCGGGCGCGTCGGGGGCGCCGGGGTCGTCAGCGTCGCCGGGCTGGTAGCCCAGGACCGCCGCCGGGCGGACGCGGAAGTCGACCGGCTCCAGACCGAGCGCGAGGCGCTGGCGGCGAACCCGGCATCGTCGGCCGCCCCGGCCGCGCCGGCCGCGACGCCCACACTTCCCAAGCCGGAGGTGGGTGATCCGCTCGACCGTCGTGCCGCGCTCGCGGCCCAGGTGGGGCTCACCGCGATGCGCGGGCCGGCGGTCACGGTCGAGCTGGACGACGCGCCGCGGGAGAGCCGGGGCCGGTCGCTGCCCCCCGGCGTCCCCCCGCCCGGCCCGAACGACCTCGTCGTGCACCAGCAGGACGTCCAGGCGGTCGTGAACGCGCTGTGGGCCGGTGGTGCCGAGGCCATGGCCATCATGGATCACCGGGTGACCCCGCGGACGGCCGTGCGGTGCGTGGGGAACACGCTGCTGCTGGAAGGGCAGGTGTACTCACCCCCGTTCCGGATCAGCGCGATCGGTGACCCCGACGTGCTGCGGGCCGCGCTGGACACCGACCCCGGCGTCCTGCTCTACCGGGAGTACGTCGACGCCTACGGTCTGGGGTACCAGGTGACGTCCGGCACGGACGTCGTCCTGCCCGCGTACGCCGGGAGCCTGCTGGCGGGGTCCGGGGCGGTGGCCCGGCCCGCGTCCGGCACCCCGTCGGCGCCCGGCGGCCAGTGATCATCTGATCGAGTGGTCGTTTCGGTTGTCCCGTGGGGTCAGGCAGGATGGAGCCAGTACCCGAGGGCGCGCCGCGCCCGGTGTCCGGCTCCCCGCCCGGGCGGATGACCTCACCGGGTGCCGTGCTCCGGGGAGGCCCGATGCGGATCCTGGTCGTCGACAACTACGACTCGTTCGTGTTCAACCTGGTGCAGTACCTGGGCCAGCTCGACACCGAGTGTGTGGTGCGCCGCAACGACGAGGTCGACCCGGGCGACCTCGACGAGCTGGGGGCCGACGGCGTCCTGCTCTCGCCGGGGCCGGGCACCCCCGAGGCGGCCGGGGTCAGCATCGCGATGGTGCATGCCTGCGCGGCGCGCCGGCTGCCGCTGTTCGGCGTGTGCCTGGGCCACCAGGCACTCGGGGTCGCCCACGGGGCCACGGTCGACCGGGCGCCCGAGCTGCTGCACGGCAAGACCTCGGTGGTCCACCACGAGGGCGTCGGCGTGCTCGCGGACCTGCCCTCGCCGTTCACCGCCACCCGCTACCACTCGCTGGCGGTCGAGGAGAGCACGCTGCCGGCGGAGATCGAGGTGACCGCGCGCACCGACAGCGGCGTGGTCATGGCGATGCGGCACCGCGAGCTGCCGCTGGAGGGCGTCCAGTTCCACCCCGAGTCGGTGCTGACCCAGGGCGGGCACCTGATGCTCGCCCGCTGGCTGGAGACCTGCGGTGACGGGGGCGCGGCCATGCGCCTCGCCCCCGCCTTGGCGGCCGAGGTCGAGACCCTCCGCCTGGCCGCCTTCGCCTGATCCTCCCCGCCGGCCCCACCCGCCCTCGCGGCTGGCTGGGCGGGCGGGTGGCCAGCCCGTTACTCAGAGGAGCGCTATCGGTTCAGTGCTCCCCGCAGGGGCCCGGCGGCACCGGGCTGCTGGCCGTTCGTCGGCGTCCCGCCGCCGGTCGGCGGCGTGGTGGTCGCTGGCGGGGTCGTCGCCGGTGGGGTCGTCGGATCGATGATGACCGGTGGAGTATCGGTCGGCGGCGCCGTGGTGGCGGTCGCCGGCGGGGTGGTCGGCTGCTGGTTCTCCGCCGCGATGAAGATCTTCACCTGCGAGCCGCGGTTGACGGCGCCGCCGGACGGGCTCTGGTCGAAGACGGTGCCCGGCTGTTGAGAGTTGTTGACACCGGTCTCCTGGACGGGGGTGAGGCCGTACCGCTGCAGCTCGGAGATGGCCGCCGCCGCGGCCTTGCCCGTCACGTTGGGCACGTTGACCGTCGAACTGACCACCCAGATCGTGACCGTGCCGCCGGCGTCGACCGGGGACCCGGCCTCGGGGTCGGCCTTCTCGACCTTGCCCACGCCCTGGCTCGCCGCCTCGTAGTACGGCATCGCCGACACCTGTAGCCCGAGGCCGGTCAGCGCGTCCGTCGCCGCCTGCTGACTCATCCCGACGATGTTGTTCGGAACGACCTGCTGGCCCGGTGCGCTCGCCACCGTGATGGAGATCGTGCCGTCCGCCGCGATGGTCTGGCCCTCACCCGGGGAGATCTCCAGCACCGCGTCCGGGGCGACCTCCGTGCTCTCCCGGGTCTGCTTGTCGAAGTGCCCGGTGAAGCCCGAGCTCTGCAACCGGCCCACGACGGCGTCGTAGGGCTGGCCCTTCAGCCCGGACGGGATGGTGATCTCGGCCGCGGCGGTGTCGCCACCGTCGCCACCGCCGCCGAGCAGGGAGGAGGCGAGCAGCGCGACCACCACGAAGACGACGACCGCGCCGAGCCCGGCGAGGACGAACTTCAAGGTGGACGAGCCCGCGCGGTCCTCGTCGGCGCCGGAGCCGGCGCGGTGACCGGGGGGGCCGGCGTTGCCGTAGCGGTCGACCGGCCCGGTCTGGTCGAAACGGTCGTAGGACTGCCCACCGAGGCGGGTCTGCTCGCCGTAGCCCTCGTCGTACCCGTCCGGCTCGTCGTAGCCGTCGTCGTAGCGGCCCTGGTAGCCGGTGCGGCCCTCGTAGCGGTCGTCGTAGCCGCCGCGGGAGTTGCCGAGCAGCGCGGTGCCGGCCGTGCCCGCTCCCGCACCGCCGAGCATCGTCTCGTCGCCCGCGCCCATCATCATGGCGTGGACGCGGTGCCCGCTCAGCGCGCGCTCGAGGTCGTCGCGCATCTCGCCGGCGGTGGCGTACCGGTCGTCGGGGTCCTTCTCCATCGCCTTCAGGACGACCGCGTCGGCCTCGGGGGAGATCCGGGAGTCGTGGCTCGACGGCGGCGGCGGGATCTCCCGCACGTGCTGGTAGGCGACGGCGACCGGGTTGTCGCCGCGGAACGGCGGCTCGCCGGTGAGCAGCTCGTAGAGCAGCACGCCGGTGGAGTAGACGTCGCTGCGGGTGTCCACCCGGGCGCCGCGGGCCTGCTCGGGGGAGAGATACTGCGCCGTGCCGATCACGGCGGACGTCGCGGTCATGTTCGACGTCGTGGCGGTGGTGGCGCGGGCGATGCCGAAGTCCATCACCTTGGCCGAGCCGTCGGAGGCCAGCATCACGTTCGCGGGCTTGATGTCGCGGTGGATGATGCCCATCCGGTGGCTGTAGTCCAGCGCCGCGCAGACCTCCGCGGTGACCTGCATGGCGTGCCGCTCGTCGAGGGCGCCCTGCGCCTGCAGGACGTCCCGCAGGGTCTGGCCCTCGATGAACTCCATGACGATGTACGGGAGCTGGGTCCCGTTGATGACGTCCTCGCCGGTGTCGTACACCGAGACGATCGCGGGATGGTTCAGCGAGGCCGAGGACTGAGCCTCCCGGCGGAACCGGGCCAGGAAGGTCGGGTCGCGGGCGAGGTCGGCGCGCAGCGTCTTGACCGCGACCTCGCGGCCCAGCCGGATGTCGCGGCCCCGGTAGACCTCGGCCATGCCGCCGTAGCCGATGCAGCCACCGAGCTCGTAGCGCTCACCGACCAGTCTCGGCTGAGCTTCGTACCTGTCAGTTACATCCGTCACAGGTTGTCACCCGTCGTCGGCTCTGCAGCGCCGGCCACCACCGTGCCAGCCGCCTCGCCGGCCGAGCCGACGATCTCACCCTCCGCGGGTGTGAGATATAGCACATTCGACGTGGCGGCTGCCCCGTCCTTGGAGCCGCCCGCCTCGGCGACGGTGCGAGTGATCACTGCTACCACCAACACGGTGAGGATCAGCAGCGCGATGAGTACCGGCAGCGGGAGCCGCCGGCGCTGGGCCGCGGCAGCCGGCCGGCGATGTGCGACCCGGCCACCCGGCCCGTCGCCCGGCGGGCCCGACCAGGACGGCGACGGCTGGTACAGCGTGTTGGCCGGATCGCCGGCCCCGCCGTCCCGGTGCCCGCCGTCGTCCCGGCCGCCGTGCCACCCCGGGCCGTGCTCGCCGCCGGGTGGATAGTCGTTGCGGTAGTCGGGGGGATTGCGGTAGTCGGACGAGTAGTCGCTCGGCCCGTAGAGCCGTCCCGCGCCGCCGCCGCGCCCGGCGCCCGGCCCGGAGCCGCCCTGCCCCGGGGAGGGCTGCAGGGCGGTGGCCGGCATGCCGGGTGCCGCGGCGGTCGGGTCCACCGGCGGCGGCTGCTGGGTCCAGGACGCGCCGCCGGAGCGGTTCCACGACGGCGTGCGCGGGGCGGTCGGCGCCCGCGGGGGCACCGGCCCCAGGTGCGGCGGCGCGGGTGGCGCCGGATGGCGCGCGGTGGCGTCCGCGGCACCCGGGGTGCCGCTCCACCGCCCGGCGTCGGAGTTCCACAGGCTGCGCCGGATGCTGGCCGCCGAGCGGGCGAACGCGCCCGCCGAGCTCGGCCGGCGTGAGGCGTCCTTCGACATCGCCGACTCGACCAGGGCCCTGACCTGGTACGGGATGTCCGACGGAAGCGGCGGCGGCGTGTCCTGCTGGTGGGCCATGACGACGACGATGGGGTTGCGGTCGTCGAACGGCCGCCGCCCGGCCAGGCACTCGTAGGCGACCACGCCGAGCGAGTACACGTCGCTCGCGGGGGTCACCGGGCGCCCGGACGCCTGCTCCGGGGAGACGTAGTACGCCGTCCCCATCATGATCCCGGTCGCGGTCAGCGGGGCCGCGTCGACCGCGCGCGCGATGCCGAAGTCGGTCACCTTCACCGCTCCGTCCGTCCGGAGCAGCAGGTTGCCGGGCTTGACGTCGCGGTGGACGACGCCAAGGGCGTGCGCCGCCTGCAGCGCGTCGGCGGACTGGCCGAGAATGTCGAGCATCCGGTCGGGGCTCAGCCGCTTCTCCCGGTGCAGCAGCGCGGAGAGCGGCTCGCCCTCCACCAGCTCCATCACCAGGTAGGCGGTCGGGTAGTCGTCGGCGGTGGAGACCTCGCCGTAGTCGTACACGGAGGCCACACCGGGGTGGGACAGCCGCGCCGCGTGCCGGGCCTCGCCCCGGAAGCGCACCAGGAAGGACTCGTCACTGGCGTACTCGGGGCGCAGCAGCTTCACCGCGACGGGACGGCCGAGCGTCTGGTCGAGGCCACGCCAGACCTCGCCCATCCCACCGGTCGCGATGCGGCCGTCCAGGCGGTAGCGGTTGTCGAGCACGGTGTTGGGGGAGGCGGCGCCGGCGAACGGCTGCGACGGCGACGGGCTGTTGGCGGATGTGCTCATCGTTGCGTGTCCAATGCGGCCTGCATGACTTCCTTGGCAACGGGTGCTGCGACGGCGCCGCCGGTGGCGAACTCGCCGCCGCCATCCTCGACGATCACCGCCACCGCGACCTTCGGGGCACTGGCGGGAGCGAAGCCGACGAACCAGGTGTGCGGTGGCTCGCCGGTGCCGTGCTCGGCGGTGCCCGTCTTGCCGGCGACGTCCACTCCGTCGATCTGGGCCCTGCGGCCGCTGCCCGACGTCACGACACTTTCCATCATCGTCGTGAGCTTGGCGGCGACCTCGGGTGAGACGGGCTTGTTCAGTTCGGTCGGTTCGGTGTGGTCGAGCCGCTTGAGATCCGGCCCGCGCAGTTCGGAGACGAGATAGGGCTTCATCCGGACACCCCCGTTGCCGATCGCCGCCACCACCTCCGCCATCTGCAACGGGGTGACCCGAACGTCGAACTGGCCGATCGCCGACTGCGCGGTCTGCGCGCCGTCGAGGTCGGACGGGAAGACGCTGCGGGCCTGCTGGAGCGGGAAGTCCTCGATCGTCGAGTTGAAACCGAACGCCTCCGCCTGGGCACGGAGGACGTCGTCGCCCAGATCGATCCCGAGCTGGGCGAACGCTGTGTTGCAGGAGATGGTCAATGCGTGGGTCAGGGTATCGGTCCGGCCGTCCCCACAGCGTTCCCCCCCGAAGTTGGGTAGCACTGTGGTGCTCTGCGGGAGGGTGAGCTCATCCGGTGCGGCGACCCGGGTCTCCGGCTCGGTGCCGTGCGCGAGCGCCGCCGCGGCGGTGATCAGCTTGAAGGTCGAGCCGGGCGGATAGGTCTGCTGCGCGGCGCGGTTGAGTAGCGGCTGGTCGCTGTTGGTGGACAGCTGCTGGTAGGCGTCGGTCGCCGCCGACTCGTCATGGGTCGCGAGCGTGTTCGGGTCGAACGACGGGGTCGTCACCATCGCCAGGATCGCCCCGGTGGACGGGTCGAGCGCGACGACGGCGCCCCGGCGCCCGTCGAGCGCGTCCATGGCCGCCTGCTGGACGTGCGGGTCGATGGTCGTCACGACCGTGCCGCCGCGCCGCTCCTCCCCGGTGAACAGGTCGGTGACCCGGCTCGCCAGCAGCCGGTCGTCGTCGCCGGAGAGGAAGACGTCCTCGGAGCGCTCGAGGCCCGAGGCCGTGAACAGCGTGTAGTAGCCGGTCAGGTTGGCATAGAGCTGCCCGTTCGGGTACTGCCGCTGGAACTTGTACTCGTCGTCGACCGGGACGGACGTGGCCAGCACGGTCTCGCCGGCGATGATCCCGCCGCGCTGGCGCTCGAGGCGCTCGGTGATCTGGCGGGCGTTCGTCGGCTCGGTCTTGAGCCGGTCCACCTGGCCCACCTGGATCCAGTTGGCGTTCACCAGCAGCGCGGCGAACAGCACCATGCAGGCGAGGGCGACCTTGCGAACCGGGGTGTTCACGTGGTCTTCACCACCTGGGTGGGACTCTCCGCCACGGCGTTCGGGTCGAACAGCGGGGCGTCCGGGACGGGCTCCTCCAGGCGCCGCGCGGCGTCGCTGATCCGCAGCAGCAGCGCGATGATGGCGGCGTTCGCGACGATGGACGAACCGCCGTAGGAGACGAACGGAAGCGTCAGGCCGGTCAGCGGGATGAGCCGCATGACGCCTCCGACCTGCACGAACACCTGCAGCGCGACGGTCGCGGAGAGGCCGGTCGCCAGCAGCTTGCCGAACGGGTCCTTGGCGCCGAGCGCCGCCCGGATGCCGCGGGCCGCCACGAGCGCGTACAGCAGCAGGATCGCCATCACGCCGGTCAGCCCGAACTCCTCGCCCAGGCTGGCCATGACGAAGTCGGTGTTGGCGAAGGGGACCCGCTGCGGGCTGCCCTGGCCGATCCCCGTGCCGGTCAGGCCTCCGGCGGCGAATCCGTAGAGGCCCTGAACGAGCTGATACGACGTGTTCGACGGGTTGTTGCCGTCGAAGGCGTGCAGCCAGCCGTCGACGCGGACCTGGACGTGGCCGAACAGGCTGTGCGCCACCACCGCGCCGAGCATGAACAGGCACAGGCCGATCGCGACCCACGACGCGCGCTGGGTCGCCACGTACAGGATGACCAGGAACATCCCGAAGAACAGCAGGGACGAGCCGAGGTCCTTCTGCACCACCAGGACGCCCAGGCTGGCCAGCCACGCCACGAGCACCGGCCCGAGGTCACGTGCCCGCGGGACCTTCATGCCGAGGAAGGACCGCGACGCCAGGGAGAGGACGTCCCGCTTGTTCTCCAGGTAGGCGGCGAAGAAGATCATCAGGGCGATCTTCGAGACCTCGCTGGGCTGGAACGAGAACGGCCCGACCTGCAGCCACAGCCGGGCCCCGTTGATGGTGGCCCCGATGCCGGGCGCGATCGGCAGGACCAGGAAGACCAGGCCTGCCAGGCCCAGCGTGTAGGCGTAGCGGGACAGCGCCCGATGATCACGCACGACCGCCAGAACCATTACGAACACGACGATCGCCAGCAGGGTCCAGACGAGCTGGGTCTGCGCGGCGCCGGTCGGGATCGGGTTGCCGGCGCGCCGGGCGCTGTCGGCCTTCGCCAGGTCCAGCCGGTAGATCATGACCAGGCCGATCCCGTTGAGCGCTGCCACCACCGGGAGCAGCACCGGGTCGGCCGCCGGCGCGAACCGGCGGACGGCCAGGTGCCCCAGCGCCCACAGCGAGAAGAAGCCGAGACCGTAGGTGAAGACCTGGAAGCCGATCGTCCCGTCGTGGGCCAGCATCAGCGCCGCCAGCGCGCCCGTCGCCAGGACGCCGGCGTAGCCGAGCAGGAACAGCTCCCGACGGCGGTACGGCGGCAGCTCGAGCCCGCTCGGCAACGGGAACCCGGCGAACGTCGCCGTCAGGTCCGCCGACCGCGGCCGGCGTAGCGGGGGGAGGGTCATCGCGCGTCCGAGCTCACGGGGACGGCGTCACGCCCACCCCGGGGCAGCCCGGCGGCGGCGCGGCGCCGTTGACCGCGCCCAGGCACGTGGGGTCGACGCTCGGGATCGGATCCGACCTGGACGTCTTCGCGTCCGGCTCCCGGGTGGGGGGCGTGGTCGACTCGGTGTCGTCGGACGACGCGGCCGAGGCCGCCGTGGGCAGGTCGGCCGCGATGCGCTGGGCGTCGGCGAGGTCGTCGGCCTCGATGCCGTCGCGCACGGTCTCCTGGAAGGGCCCGTTGACCTCGGACAGGAGCTGGTGGCGGGAACGCACCGTCGAGAGCGAGATGCCCGCGATGCTCCCCTTCAGTCCCTGGAAGACCGCCACGTGGTCGTCGTCGACGCCCACGTAGTACTGGCCGCGCACGTACGTCCAGCCGGCTGCCGCGCCGGCGACCACCAGGACGAGCACGACCGTCGACATGAACAGGCGGCGCCGGCCGCCGTGGGCCGTGCCTCGTTCGGGGTCGTCGTCGGGATCGTCGTGGCGGTCGCCGGAGCCCCGGCGGTGGAAGCCCGGCCGACCGATGCGGGCCGCCTTCGCCGCCGCCGACTCGGAGTCGGTGTTGCGCGGGTTGGGTCCGGTGCGGGCCGCCGCCGCCCCGGGGACCACGCGCTTCTCCGCGGCCGCGCCCGCCACGAGCGGGGCGTCGTCGTCGAGGTCGTCGTCGATGACGTCCGCGACCACCACCGTGATGTTGTCCGGGCCGCCGCCCTTGAGGGCGAGCTCGACCAGGCGGTCCACCACATCCTGCGGCGCCGGAAGCAGCAGCGCCTCCAGGATCGTCTCCTCGCTGACCACCCCGGACAGGCCGTCGGTGCACAGGAGGTAGCGGTCCCCGTCGACGGCCTGGCGCATCGAGACGTCCGGCTCGACCTCGCGGCCGTCGAGCGCCCGCATCAGCAGCGACCGCTGCGGATGGGTGTTCGCCTGCTCCGGGGTGATCCGACCCTGGTCGACCAGGTCCTGGACGAGGGTGTGGTCATGGGTGATCTGCGTCAGCACGCCGTCGCGCAACAGGTACGCGCGGGAGTCGCCCACGTGCAGCAGACCGAGATGCTCCCCGGAGGACAGCATCGCGGTCACCGTGGTGCCCATCCCGTCCAGGGAGCTGTTCTCCATCGCCATGTCGCGCAGGCGACGGTTGGCGTCCCGGACGGCGTCGGACAGCTCCTCGAGCAGGTCTGTCGCGTCGAGGTGCTCGTCGAGTTCGGCCAGCCGGGAGATGACGGTCGAGCTCGCGACCTCCCCGGCGGCATGGCCGCCCATGCCGTCGGCCACGGCGAGCAGGCGGGCTCCCGCGTAGGCGGAGTCCTCGTTCCCTTCTCGGACGTGCCCGACATCCGAGCGGACGGCGAAGTGAAGCCTGAGGCTCACCGGTGAAGCTCCAGGACCGTCTTCCCGATCCTGACCGGCGCGCCGAGAGGTACCGGCATGGGACTCGTCACCTTCGTGCGGTTGAGGAATGTGCCATTGGTCGAGCCGAGGTCCTCGACGAACCACTGTCCGTCGTGAGGAACGAGTCTCGCATGCCGTCCTGACGCGAAGTCATCCTCGAGGACCAGAGTCGAGTCCGGTGCCCGTCCGATGGTGATTGCCTCGGGACCTAGTGGGATTGTTGTGCCGGCAAGATACCCTTTTGTGACCACGAGCCGGCTCGGAGCCGGGTTGGTGGGTGGCGCGGGGGCTGGGCGTGGGCTCTGGCGTGGCGTTCTGACACGTTCGGGACGCCCCCCGGGGGTGGGGGACGGTGCCCTCGCGACTACTGGCTGGCGTCGCTGCTGGCGCTTGGTCGGCCCGAACATGTCCAGGCGGACAGCTCGGACGGCGACCAGGACGAACCCCCAGAGCAGTGCCAGGAAGCCGATCTTCACCAGCAGGAGGACGAGCTCGCTCGGCGCGGTCGGATCCATCGGCTACCAGCCCCTGCGGCGGCGGTCGTCGCCGGGATGGTTCGCCGCCCGGCTGGGCAGGCGGGTCTCGGCGTCGTCGAAGCCGTCGAGAGGCTCCAGCGCCTCGAGGCCGTCGTCGGCGCGAGCGGGCGGGCGCTGGCGTGGATCGGTGGACGAGCGGTACATCTCGTCGGCGGGACCGCCCGCGCCGCGCGCGCCAGCACGCGGTGGCTCCCCGCGGTGACCGCGGCCCGGATCGGGCCTGCCGGCCCGCCCGTACTCGGGCCCCCGGCCCGGCCCGGGGGCCCGCCGGCCGCCGTCACCCCGCTCCCCGCCCTGGCGCGCGTTCGGCGGCGGCGTCGGCCCGGGGCGGCCCCGGGCGGGAGCCCCGTCGTCGCGGAAGCGGGGCGAGGGCCCCTCGCGGTAGCCGTCCGGCCGGGGCCCGGCCGGCGGCCGGGCGGGCGGGTCGTCCCGGAAACGCGCGGACGGCCCCTCGCGGTAACCGTCGGGCGGCGCGCCCGGATCGTCGCGGAAGCGGGGCGACGGCCCCTCGCGGTACGCGTCCGGCCGGGGCCCGGCCGGCGGCCGGGCGGGCGGCTCGTCCCGGAAACGCGGAGACGGCCCCTCGCGGTAGTCGCCATCGCGCGGATCCCGGCCGGGGCGGTCGCGGTAACCGGGCTCGCGGCCGCCCGGACCACCCGGCTCCGGGCGGGCATAGCGGTCGTCCGGAGCCGGAGTACCCCGGCGGGTCGACGGAGTCGGCTGGCGCGGGTCGAACGGCGGCGGCGTGCGGTGATCCGCCGGAGGCGGGGTCGGGCGGCCTGGCGGCGGTGACGAGCGCGCCGGGACCGGCGTACGCGGCCCACGTGGGCCGGTTGCGCCGCGGGCCTCCTCACGCCGGAACTCCACGACCGCGGTCCCCAGCTCGATCCGGTCGCCGTTGACAAGCTTCACCTGCGTCGCCGCGCGCCCGTTGACCAGGCTGCCGTTCGTGGAGCCGGCATCCACGTACAGGAACTGCCCGTCAGGCAGGCGGCGGATCTCGCCGTGCCGCCTCGAGACACCCGTGTCGTTCAGCCGGATGTCGCACTCGACGCTGCGCCCGATCACCGTGGTCTCCGCGTCCAGCGGGTACTCCCGCTCGCCGCTGCCCGACCCGCCCGGCGCGCGTGTCGTGATCAGTAGATGCGGGGTACCCGGCACCGCCGGCCGCGGCCGGCGGCCACCGACCACCGCGGGATCCGCGGAGGCCACACTGCTGCGGATCCGGAAGACGCCGATGTCGAGATCGGCGGCCTCCGCCAGTCGGACAGTCACCGGGCCGACGAAGGTGTAGCGCTGCTCCGCGGCATGCTCACGGACCATCTCCGCCAGCTCGTCACAGAGCGCCCGGGTGTAGGGGGCCAGCCGGGTGAAGTCGCCACCAGCCAGCTCGACGGCGAACTCGTTCGGGACGAGGACACGGTTCGAGCTGTTCGCACGCCGGTCGTCGGTCTCGCGAGCCAGGGCGCTGGCGATCTCGACGGGTTCGACCCCGCCTTTGAAGACCTTCGCGAACGCACCCTCGACGAGGCCGCCAAGGCGCCGTTCGAAGCGCTGCAGCACGCCCATGCCCGACCTCCCTTCTCCCGGTCTGTGAGATCGTATGCCCCCAGGCCGGTCCAACCCTCGGCTCGGCAGCTTGACATGCCCCCGCGGCCGGCCGGGGGGCGGCGCAAGCTACCGTCTCCGGCGTGATAGCGTGTCCCACGGCAAGGAGATAGTCCCACTCGGGCGAGTGGCGGAATGGCAGACGCGCACGGTTCAGGTCCGTGTGTCCTAACGGACGTGGGGGTTCAACTCCCCCCTCGCCCACGAGCCGGCCCGTCGTGCTTGCCAGCCCCTTCGGGTTGGCTGCGCGGCGGGCCGCGACGCTTTCCGGGGGGGTGACCCCCGAAACCCCCCCAGAGGGCTGGGGTGTGGTGGTCCCGAACGCTTCGGCTTCTTGTGCGTGGGGCCCAAAGGCTGGTTTTTCGGTTGGGGGCTGGCCGGGGGGCTCGGTCTCGCTTCGCTCGATCTCGGGGGCGTGGGTCTTGCTCCGGAGCGTGTTGTTTCAGCCTCTCCCCGCTGGTCTGGAAACATGCTTGGCATCCCGGCCTGCCAGCTCGAGCCGGGGCTCGGGACAGAGGCCGACGCGGCCAGCCGGCCGGCCACGGGTGGCGGGCGTGAAGCCGGGCACCGCTGATCCCGTTGCCGCCTCTGCGGCGTGCGGAATGGCTGGGGCTGCGAGCAGCGACTCAAGTTGACGGCCCGGCTCAGTGGCGCGCTTCACCCCGGAGAGGTGGCTGACGCCCCGATGCCCGGTTTTAGGCGAAGCAAACCCCCGAGATCGCGCTAAGCGGGATTCGGTCCCTTAACCAGCGCAAGCCAGGGTCAAAACCGTGGTCAGGGCGGGCGGCCATGGGGGGGACCGATGGTGGTCCGGAATGTCTCCCACATCGGGATGAGTACCGGTCGGCGCACCGGGTACTCCGACCCCGATCACGAAGGTCGGAGGTCACCTCGTCAGCGTCCTCCGCCGGACAGGCCCTCGGAGGGAGCAACGCAATGGGAATCGGTGCCGGAGTATTTCTGATGGCGCTCGGCGCGATCCTCACGTTCGCGGTCGACGTGACGATCTCCGGGCTCGACATCGCGGTCGTCGGGATCATCCTCATGCTGGCCGGGGCTGTCGGGCTCGTCCTGGAGCTCGCGGTGTTCGCGCCCCGGCGGCGGCGCGCCCTCGTGACGCGGTCGAATGTGGACGTCTACCCCGAGGCCGGGGCGTACGAGGAGCCCCCGGCCCAGGCCCTGCGGGTGCACCGCCGCACCACCCGGCAGGTGGACGTCCCGGCCGACTATGACGTGGACGGGCGCGCAGGGTACCCGCCGGTGCGTTGACCGGAGTCGTTCGCCGTCCGGCCGGTGGCCCGCGCAGTGGCGGGTCGCCGGCCGGACGGGTGTTCGGTGTTCAGCCGGAGGCCGCGGCCATTCCGAGCGGTGGCTGCTGCGGGCAGGATTGCAGCACCTGCCGCATGGCGTCCGCCTCGGCCTGTTCGACCCAGAGGCCGTAGCGGGATTTCAATCCGACCTGGCGCGCGATGTAGGCGCAGCGGATTCCGGGGCTCGGCGGGAGCCATTCGGAGGCGTCCTGGTCGCTTTTCTGCTGGTTGGTCGGGCCGTCGACGGCCAGCAGGTTCTCCGGGTCGTTCGCGAAGCCGAGGCGTTCCTTCGCGGTCCATTCCAGTGCGCCGGTGCGCCAGGCGTCGGCCAGCGGGATCACGTGGTCGATCTGCACGGCCGACGAGTTGCGCCCGCGGTCGAACCGGATGATTCGGGTGGTGTACGGGTCGCGCAGCTCGCCGGTCAGGACGATGCAGTCGTCGTTGCTGCGGGTGGTGATGCTGCGCAGGTCGCGGTGCAGGATGTCGTTGCGGGTGTCGCAGCCGTTGTGGTCGACATCGCTCCAGGCCGTCCCGAACTCATTGCGTTTGTAGGGCGGGGAGTTGTCCTCCGCGCGGATCGGCAGCGTGCCGAGCACCTGGAGGGCCGAGCCTGCGCCGGGCGGGGCGCCCGCGCCGCTCACCCCGCCGCCGGGTGCGGGCGCGGCGGTCGGGTCTCCCGCCGTGGCGTCGAGGACCTCGTCGCACCCGCCGACCAGCAGGATGATCGCGACCGCGCACAGGGCGCCGGCGGCGCGGACCAGTCGCCCGCGTCCCGCGCCGAGGCCCGCCCCGCCGAGGCCGGCTCCGCCACGGCCCGTTCCGCGGCGGCGCCTGGCGCCAGTGGCGCTCGTGGGCCCCGCGCCGGCCGTGCTCTCGCCCACTGTCGTCCCCGATCTGCTCGGCGTGGCCGGCCCGCTTCGCACGTCCGGTTCCGTCCGTCTACGGCCGTTTGCGTCCGTGACGGCCACCGTAGCCTGCGCCGATGCGGATCAGTGTCCGGTCCCGTCAGCTGGGCTCCGGGAAAGGGCCGGATGGGCGGGCCGATGCCCATACAGTGTTCTGGCATGTACGGCGGGCCAACCGGTGGCGGGACGACTGACCATGATCTGGGCCGGCCGCGTGCCGAGCCGGTGTTCTCGCGCCGGGCCGGTGCGGAGACCGCGCCCGCCCGGCACCTGAGCTCGATCCCGGTGCCGCCCGGGCCGGCGCGGGCGAGGCCGGTCTCCCGGCCGCCCGGCTCTCCGCGGCCGCTGCGCCGCGACGCCGAGCGCAACCGCGAGCGGGTGCTCGTCGCCGCCCGTGAGCTGTTCGTCGAGCAGGGCCTGGACGTCGGCGTCGACGAGATCGCGAAGCGGGCCGGGGTCGGGATGGGCACGCTGTACCGGCGGTTCCCGAACAAGGACGCGCTCATCGAGGCGATCCTCGGCACGGTAGTCGATCATCTGCGCTCGATCGCCGAGGACGTGTTGGCCACCGAGCCACCGACGGTGGCGCTGCGGTCGTTCTTCGTCCGGTCGATCACGACCGAGGTCTGCCAGTGGGCCTTCCTGTCGAGCCGGCTTTGGAGCGGGCGGACCAACGAGCTGCTGTTCGCCGATGTGGTCCCGCTGATCGGCGAGATGTTCACCCAGGCGCAGCAGGCCGGGGCGGTGCGGCCGGACGTCGTGCTCTCCGACCTGATCGTGCTGGTCCGGTCGATGCGGGTCGTGCTGGACCTGACCGACGGTTTCGCACCCGAGGTCTGGCGGCGCCATCTCGATCTCCTGCTTGACGGCCTGCGGCCCTGTTCCGGCAACGCCGTCCTCGACGTCGGGCCGATGCCGTTCGACGCGCTCGCGATCTCGGCGGCGGCCAGGCCGCTCGTCTGACGCCTCCGGGGTTGTCACCGCTGGCCCGGGTCGCTGCCCGTTGGCCCGGGTCGAGGCTGTTGGCCCGGGTCGACGGCGTCGGCCCGGGTGTCAGGGCTTGATGGTGACGCCCTGGCTTTCCGGCCGCTCGTGTAGTTCCACGTCCTGGAGCTTCGCGTCCACGGGTATGTCGAACGGGATCGTGCCGGTGACGGTGGCGCCGGGTTCGATCGTGTCCCACACGCCGTCCTGGAGCCAGAGGCGGGACCAGTAGTCGGCCGTGTGGCGTTCGCCGTCCAGGGTGCGCAGGTACTGGTCGGAGCTGTTCAGCGTCCGCTCTACCGTGCCGACGTTGGTGATTTTGATATCGACCAGGCAGAACTGCCCGCTGGGGTGGCGGGCCAAGATCCCGTCACCGACGTGGTCCTCGCCGCAACTGATCTTGTTCGCGACGAACTCGAGCTGGTCGTCGCGGACCGCCGTGCCCACGCCCCCGCTGCGCGGGGTCTCCGGCTGCTGGGACGGTGCCTCCCGGCCGCCGTTCGACGAGGATGCCCCCGGATCGTCCGAACCGCCCGCGACCGAGCTGATCAGCCAGGCGGCCAGGACGATCGCGAGCGCGGCGGCGCCGAACAGGAGCACGCGATGCCGGGCGGAACGGGGCCGGTGCGGGCCGGGCGCCCCGCCGCCGGCGGGTGCTCCTGGACCGGCGGGGACGGGCGGGTACGGGCCCTGCGGGGGCTGGTGCGGGCCCTGCGCGGGTGGGTGTGCCCCCGGGCCGGCACCCGCGGGGCGGAAGCCGGAGGGGCCGAATCCCGCGGGGCCGCCGCCGGGCGCCGGCCCGCGGGCCGCTCCGGGAGCCCCGGAGAAGGCCGGTGCGCCCGCCGGCGCCGGCACGGCGACGCCGGGCGGCCCCACCCCGCCACCGTGCCCAGCCCCGCCGCCGTGCCGGCCTGGAGGGCCGCCGCCGTGGCCTGCTCGGCCGCCCTGGCCCGTTCCGCCGCCCTGGCCTGGAGCGGCGCCGTGGCCCGCTCCGCCCCGGTGACCCGGTGCGCCGCCGCGGCCGACCGTTCCGCCCAGGCCGTCGCCGTGGCCGGCCGCGGACCGCTCGCTGGCGGACGTCTGCGGGGCGACCCGGGTCGGCGCGAGGCCGGGCAGGGTCGTTCCCCTGGTGAGGTTCAGCAGTTCCTCGGCCTGGCCCACGGCGCTGGCGCTCGGCTGCCCGGTGCCGTCGTCCCGGCCGTCGCCGGACCGGGTGGGTGGCAGCGAGATCAGGTTCAGCAGGAGGTCCCGGGCGCTCGGGCGGGCGTCGGGGTTCTTGGCGAGGGCCGCTGCGACCAGCGCCTTCAGGTCGTGCGGCAGGCCGTCCAGGGCCGGGCGGGAGCCGACGATGCGGGTGCTGAGCTCCAGGTCCGTCCCGGTGCCGAACGGGTGGTGGCCGGTGCCCGCGTAGGCGACCAGGATGCCCCAGGTGAACACGTCGGCCTCCGGGCCGATGGCCTGGCCGTTCACCTGCTCGGGCGCCATCCAGCCGGCGGACCCGAAGCCCCACGCGGTGGGTTTCGCCTTGGCACCCTCGAGCGCCTGGGCGATGCCGAAGTCGATCACCCGGGGGCCGGACATCGACAGCAGCACGTTGCTCGGCTTGAGATCACGGTGGACGAGACCGGAGCCGTGGATCGCGGTCAGCGCGGTGGCCACGCCGACGGCGAGCCCGGTGAGCGTGGAGCCGCTGATCGGGCCGTTCTCCACCGCGTGGTCGAGCCGGACGCCGTCGATGAACTCGGTCACCAGGTAGGGGGCGGTGGCGTCGGGGTCGGCGTCCAGCACCTCGGCGGTGCAGAACGGCGCGACCCGGCGGGCGGCGTCGACCTCCTGCCGGAACCGCCGCCGGAATTCCTCGTCGGCGGCCAGGTCCGGCCGGACGACCTTCACCGCGACCCGGCGGCCGGCGGACTCGGCGAGGTACACCGTGCCCATCCCGCCCGCGCCCAGGCGGCGCAGCAGGCGGTACGGGCCGATCGCCCGGGGTTCGTGCGGGTGCAGGACCTCACCGGGTGGCGCCATGCCACCCGGCTGCCCGCGCGCCGCCGGAGCGACGCGTTCCCCGTTGTGATCCACGATGATGTTCCACCTTCGGTGCCCGGGGTCGCGGCTCTACGCCTGTTCGCAGTCTGCACCAACGCGGCGACGGCTCCGCGCGTGCCGAAGCTATGGCCGGATTCTCCGGCCACGGCGCGGAACGCCCGGCGGGTCGGTGTCGTCGGTGTCAGAGTCGTCGATACCAGAGCGGGCGGCGCTGCGGTGCACCCCGGACCAGTCCGCATCGCGACACCCCCGCACAGGAACATCGCGGATGACCGGTACCCCACCGGACGGGAGCACCGCACCCCCGACGGGAGCACCGCCGACGACCGTTCCGCCCAGACGCCGATGACCGTTCCGCCCGGATAGGAGCGCCGCTGATGACCGAGGCCGCCGGGCCGTGGCTGACCTGCCCCTGGTGCGGCGGCCCGGTGCCGTTGGCGCACCTGGTGCCCTCGGACGAGGAGCCCGGTGCCGTGGTCGCGGTCTGCGCGGGCTGTGGACGCCGGGTGGCGATCACCCCGCCGGACGACCCCCGGGCCTGACCGGGGGTCGCGCCTGTCAGCGCTCGAGCTCGTTGGCGACCGCGTGGACGACCTTGGCCACCTTCTGGGCCGCCCTGCGGTCGGGGTAGCGCCCGCGGCGCAGGTCGCGTTGGACGTCGTCGAGGACCTTGATCATGTCTTCGACCATGCTGTGGAGCTCGTCGGGGCTGCGCCGTGAGGCGTTCGCGGCGGCCTTGGCAACGGACGGAGGAGCACTCAGAATGCGCAGCGAGAGCGCCTGATCGCCCTTCCGGCCGGCGGCAATGCCGAACTCGACCCGATCGCCGGGCTTGAGGCGATCCACACCGGACGGCAGAGCGGCCTTGTGGACGAAGACGTCGGCGTCGCCGTCATCACGGCTGAGGAAACCGAAACCCCTGTCGACGTCGAACCACTTGACTTTGCCGGTGGGCACGGGCGACCTCGTTCTGCGTTGCGGATCGGCGGATTGACACGCGGTGACGGATTCCCAGGCTATCCGGCGCCCGCCTCATGTGTAGCCCCTTCGCGGACGATGACACCGCGTGGCCGGGGCCCGACATCGTCCCCGGATGACCACGCCGATGTTCGTCCGACACCGGACAGTTCGTGGCTGACTGCGGAATATGGAGCGTCTGTCCGGTAAGGCGAGTTCTTCCGGTGCCCAAGGACGTTACAGAAGACGCATCCGGGGCAGGACCGCCGTGCGCGTGACGCGGAACGGTCGCGCTGCAGGACACAAGCGCACACGGCGCGCACCAGCGGACGCACCAGCAGGAGCACACAACGCGCAACCAGAAAGAATCGATCGTTCGGAGGAGTGAGCTCCATGTCGAAGCCCGACCGTGATCTCGACTTCCGCGACGCGGACGCTTTCGCCGAGGCCGAGGACAGCCGTCGCCGCGACGAGAACGCGCACGCCGACGGAGGCACCACCGACGCCGCGGCGATGCGGGAGGCCGACGGCCTCTCGGCGACGCCGAGTGAGGCCGCCGCCTACCGCGAGCACGTCGAGCGGGGCGCCCGGCAGCAGGGCGAGGGCGCCCCGACCTTCTGAGGCGCTGATCCCGATCCGGGTGTCAGGCCGGCTCGGTCTGGCGCCCGGGGGCGGGAAGGAGCTCGTTCATCGAGCCGGACCGGAAGCCCCGGGGATCGACCTCCGCGCGGGCGAAACCGGACTCGACGACCACCGAGACCAGATCAGGACGGGCCACCAGCCCGGCCACGTGGTCGGCATCCACCTCGATCCGGGCGACGTCCCCGAGATCGCGCACCCGCAGGTCGCGGATGTGCAGGCCGGCCGTTGCCGTGGCCACCCGCAGCGCCGTCTCGGCACGCTCCACCCGGGCGAGCCGGGCCGGGCTGACCCGCACCCCGTAGGCGATCCGGCTCGCCAGGCAGGCCGCCGCCGGCTTGTCCCAGGTGGGCAGCCCCCAGGCCCGGGACGCGGCGCGCACCTGGGCCTTGGTCAGACCGGCGTCCAGCAACGGCGTGCGCGCGCCCCGGCTGGCCGCCGCGCCGATGCCGGGCCGGAACCCCGCACGCGCGTCGTCGGCGTTGGTTCCGGTGACCACGTGCGCCAGGCCCAGCTCGACGGCCAGCGGCGCGAGTGTGTCGACGAGCTCGGACTTGCAGAAGTAGCAACGGTCGGAGCCGTTGGCCTGATAGCCCTCGTGACTCATCTCGTCGGTCGCCGGGAACAGGTGGCGCACCCCGAGGCCGGTGGCGAAGCGGCGGGCCGCGTCGAGTTCGGCCGCGGGCAGGGACGCCGACACGGCCGTGGCCGCGACCACGGCATCGGGGCCGAGTTCCCGCGCGGCGGCGGCCAGCAGGAAGGCGGAGTCCGCGCCGCCGGAGAAGGCGACCAGCACCGATCCAAGCTCACCCAGCCGTGCGCTGAGCGTGTCCAGGCGCCGGCGGAGCACCTCGTCCGCCAGCCAGGCCGGGAAGGCCGCCAGGTCGGGCAGGACGACGTCCGCCCCGGCCGCGGTCAGGTCGTCCGGCGGGCAGGGGCCGGTGGGCACCGCGACGGAGGCCGCCCCGCCCGCGCGCGCGCCGTGGACGTCCCCGACGTGGTCGCCGACGAAGACGTCCACGCCGTGCTCCTCGATCGCCGCGCCCTTGGTCTCGGCGAACAGCCAGCCCGCGACGTGGTCCGCTGTGATTCCGATGTGCTCCAGACTGGCCCGGGCCAGCGGCTCGCTCTTCGCGGTCACGACCACGACCCGCCCACCGGCGCTGCGGACCGCCTCGACGGCCTCGGCGGCGTGCGGCATCGCGACGGAGACGGGCACCGCGTGCACCGCGTAGAGCTCGCGATAGCGGGCGGCCCGCCGGGCCACCTCGTCCGCCGGGAACCAGCGGGCGATCTCGTCCTCGAGCGGGGGGCCGAGACGGCGCACGGCGGCCTCGCCGTCGATCGTGACGCCGGTCTCGGCGGCCAGCTCGGCGAAGGTGGCGACGATCCCGCGGCGGGCGTCCAGCAGGGTCATGTCCAGGTCGAAACCGACGACCAGGGTGGATGTTCTCCAGGGGGACACCCGGCGAGCCTAACCAGCCAGGCGGACGGGCCGCCGAAAGCCGGTAAGGTCCGCGGGTGTGACCAGGGTTGTGGTGGATGTGATGCTCAAGCCGGAGATCCTCGACCCGCAGGGCCAGGCGGTGCTCACGGCGCTGCCGCGCCTCGGCGTGGCCGGGATCAGCGGCGTTCGCCAGGGCAAGCGTTTCGAGCTGGACCTGGACGGCGAGGCCGACGCCGAGGCGCTGGCGCGCATCGAGCACCTCGCGTCGACGCTGCTGGCGAACCCGGTGATCGAGGACTATGTCGTCCGGGTGGAACCAGCGCGGGTGGAAGCCGACTAGGCGGAACCGCGCCGCCGCGGTGAGCCGCGGCGGCGGCGGTCAGAGCACGGTCAGAGCACGGTGGGGGCGAGCGGGGTCTCGCTGATCATGGGGCGGCCGGCGGCCTGCCAGCCGATCATCCCGTCCACGAGGTTGCGGGCCTGCCAGCCCTCACGGGCCAGGTGCGCGGTGACGGCGGCCGACCGGCTGCCGGAGCGGCACACCACGACGATCTCCCGCTCCCGGGGGACCTCGCTGATGCGGGCCAGGAAGTCGCCCATCGGGATGTGGACCGCGCCGTCGATGTGACCGGCGGCCCACTCGTCGGGCTCGCGTACGTCGACGAGCAGCGGGCCACCCTCGGCGGGTAGGTGGACGGGAAGCTCCGTCACGTTCACGGTCGGTATCTGCTGGGGACTCACAGCGCCATCCTGCCACCCGCCGCGGGGCTGGGCGGATGCGGCGTGGCGCTCACTTGAGCAACCTTGACATCCGCCGGTCGGCCAGAACCCGCCCGCCGGTCTGGCAGGTGGGGCGGTACTGCAGCGAGCGATCGGCGAACGACACCTCCCGGACGGTGTCCCCGCAGCGCGGGCAGGGTAGCCCGGCCTGGCCGTGCACGTTCAGCCCGAGCTTCTTCTCCGCCTTGAGGTCGCCGGCGGACCCGGCGCGGCTCTGGCTACGCGCCGGTGGCCAGGGCGGTGGCGGTCAGGGCGGTGGCGGGCAGCTCCGGGACGAGGCCGGCGGCGGCGGCGCGCCCGAGCAGCTCCCGGGCGGCGGCGAAGCCCTCGTCCCCCAGATCGAGAGTGAAGTCGTTGACGTAGAGCTCGATGTGGGCGTTCGCGACCTCGGGGGCCATCTCCTGCGCGTGCTCGATCACGAAGGTCGCGCTGGCGGCCCGGTCGGCGAAAGCCGCGGCCACGCTGGCCCGCACGGCGGCCGACAGCGCGGCGGTGTCGAGCTCGCGGCGGGCCACGATGGCGCCGAGCGGAATCGGGAGCCCCGTCCGGCCCTCCCACCAGTCACCGAGGTCCGCCACCGCGGTCAGTCCGTAGGACGGGTAGGTGAACCGCGACTCGTGGATGACCAGCCCGGCGTCGTACTGGCCGTCCCGGACGGCGGGCATGATCCGGTCGAACGGCACGACGTTGATCGAGCCGATGCCGAGCTGCTCGGCCCACAGCCGGAACAGCAGGTAGGCGGTGGTGCGGGTGCCCGGGATGGCGACCGAGGCGCCACGCAGATCCGTCCGCCCGGCGGTCAGGACGAGCGGTCCGCACCCGCGGCCGAGCGCGCCGCCGGCGGTGAGCAGCGAGTAGCGGTCGAGCAGCCACGGCAGGGCCGCGTAGGAGACCTTGACCAGGTCGTCCCGGCCGTCGGCGGCGCGGGCGTTCAGCACGTCGATGTCGGCGAAGGTCGTCGACACCGCCGGGGCACCCGGGACCAGCCCGTGGATGAGTGCGTGGAAGGCGAAGGTGTCGTTCGGGCACGGTGAGATGGCGAGCGTCAGCTGGTCCGGCGCCGGCGCTCCGCCCTCGCTTCCGATCGGCGGTGTACTCATGCGCGACCTCCTGGTCCGTTGCCTCCCGAGGGCCCGGGCTAGCCCGTCGGCCCCGACTCCTTCTCCGCGCGGGGGGCGGGTACCAGGCCCTCCGGGTGTGCCACGAGCGCCGCCGCCGCGGTGCGCAGGCTGCCCAGCGCGGCCTGCATGTTCCACGCCGCGCGGTCCCGCCGGCCGACCGGGTTGCTGACCGCGCGGATCTCCGTCACCGGAACACCGAACGCGCCCGCGGCAATCCCGACGGCGTACCCCTCCATCGCCTCGGCGACCGGGTCCAGCCGTGCTGTGAGCGCCGCGGCCCGCCGCTCCGTCCCGGTCACGGTCGACACAGTGAGGACGGTGCCACTCACGATTCTGCGCCCGGTGATGTCGAGAACGGTCGTCAGCCGCCGGACGAGGTCGGCGTCGGGCTGCAGGGTCGACGAGCCGAGGCCCAGGTCGTCCATGGTCAGGAACGCACCCGCCGCCACCGGGCCCGGCGGCGGGCCGGGCTGGTACGAAGGTGCCCCGGCGGGGTGGAAGCCCAGGTTGCGGTCCATCTCGTTGATCCGGACCGGGGCTGCCGGCTCGGCCGGCTCGTCGAGTCCGGACTCGGCGCCGAGGTCCGCGGCGACCATCCGATCGGCGATCACCAGGTCGCCGACCTCAGCCCAGCCGCGGAAACCGCCTGCGATCCCCATCGAGATGACCAGCCCGAACGGCTCGCCGGCCGCACTCGCGACCGCCAGGGCGACGGCCGTCCCGGCCGCGGACGCCGGACCAGCCGGGCCGGCGGCGAGAACGGTCACCGGACCGCGCCGACGCCCGACGTAGGGCCCGAGGGTCGAGGTGGTCAGCAACTGCCGGTCCCAGTCGGGCGAGACCAGGCCGCCGGGCCCGGACGGAGTGCGCGAGCGGCCGCGCGACCAACTCCCCATCAGACCGGCGCACACCGCGTCCGCCTCGGCGTTCACCGCGGTGACGATGAGGGTGCGGGTCATGACCTGCTCAAGATCATGGTTTGGACGTGTCCTCGTCTTCCGTCGCGCCGTTGGGGCGCCGGTCTGCGACCAGGCCACCGTGCCGGACGGCGCAGTGACGGCACGATCCCTGTGATGTGGTGCAAACCGGACTTAGTTGACGGACCCTAGCACCGCGATCGACCCTCCGTGGTTCCGAGCACCCGCTGTGATCTGGCGCTCACGGTTATCTCCAGGCGCGGCGGGCGGCCTGCCCTGTGGGAGCTATCGTGGCCGGTCGCGGCGCCAGCGGCCGCGGCGGGCGGAGCCGTCCGGAGGGTCGGGATCCTCCAGTGTCCGCGGCACCGCGGGGGTGGGCACACCGGGCTGCTCCTGCCCCGCCGCACCCGGCCCGGGTGTCCCGCCCGCGCCCGGCCCCGGCGGCCTGTCCTGGACCGGTTCCTGCTGGTGCGACTGCTGTCGGCCCTGCCGGTAGCCGTTCCGCTGGCCCGGTTGCCCGGAGTCCAGATGGTAAGGCTGCTGGTAGGCATGGTGCAGCTGCGGTGCCGGGCCGTACGCGCCGCCCGGGCCCTCGGCCGCCGCCGGCTCGGGGACGGGCGGGTGCCCCAGCGGGTTCGTAGCGTCGGGATCGCCGCCGGCCCACTGCCCGCCGCCGGCGGGCCCCCGCCAACTGACCGGGACGTCAGCCCGTGGATCGGGGGCGTACCAGCCGTCCATGGAACCCGTGGGCACCGCACCCGCACCCGCGGGGCTGACCGGTGGGGGACCGACCGCGGTGGGGTCGGTCGCTGTGGGATCGGCGACAGCGTGGTCGGTTGTCGCGTAGCCGGTTGTCGCGTAGCCGGCCGGCGCGGGAACGGTGTCGGCGACGGGCGCGGACGGCTGCGCCGGTGCCTGCGGGCCCGGCCACGGCGGCTCGGCGCCGGTGGTCTCCCGGGCCGTGGACCGGTGGCGCTCGCGGGCCTGGCGGCGGGCCTCCCGCAGCGCCCGGGACTGCAGGACGAGGGCCAGCCCGACCGCCGCCGCGGCGAGCGCGAAGCCGAGCGTGCCCGGCATCTCGATCAGCCCGAACGCGCCGCCGGTCACCCAGCCGAGCTGCAGCGCCGTCTCGGAGCGGGCGAAGGCCGAGCCCCGGGTGTCCTCGACGATGTCGCGCTGGATTATGGCGTCCAGCGCCAGCTTGGCCATCGAGCCCGCCGTCATCGCCAGCAGGGCCGCGACCAGCGAGGTGAACCGGGTGTACGTCACCGCGGCGACGAGGCAACCGCTCGCCGCCAGCAGCAGGCCCAGCATGAGAATTCCCTCGGGACGCCGGCGCCCCAGCCGCCCGCCGATGAGGACGCCGATTCCGCTGCCGAATCCCGCCGTCGCCGCGAGGGCGCCGAGCCACAGGTTGTTGCCGCCGTTCGTCCGCAGCAGGAATGCCAGGTAAAAGGTGAGGAAGCCCACCAGCCCGCGCAGGACCAGCGTCGCCCGCAACGCGACGGGCAGCGCGCCGAGCGCCGCGGCGAACCGGGTGCGCAGGTTGCCCCGCCGGCGCGGTCCGGTGAGCTCGCGCAGCGTCCGCTCACCGGCCGCGGAGTCGACGTGGCCGGGCAGGTTGAAGGCCAGCAGCACCCCGGCCATGTAGATCAGCGCGCACACCCGCAGAACCCACGGGTAGCCGACGAACGGGATGTTGGCCAGCCCGAGGCCGAGCGGGGCGACGACCGCGCCAGCGACGATGTTGACCAGGGAGATCCGGGAGTTGACCTTGACCAGGGTCATCTCCGGCGGCGTGACTCGCGGCACGACGGCGCTGCGGGCGACGCCGAACGCCCGCGACAGGACGAGCAGCCCGAGGGCGAGCGGGTAGACCGCGAGCCCGTCCAGCGCGCCGGCCAGCTGCCAGGCCAGCAGGCACCGCCCGAGGCAGATGGCCGCGAGCGCGGTGCGCCGCCCGTAGGCCACCCTGTCCAGCAGCGGCCCCACGACCGGGGCCAGCAGGGCGAACGGCACCATCGTGATCAGTAGGTAAAGTGCCACCTTGGACCGGGCCTCGCCGGTCGGCACCGCGAAGAACAGCGAGCCGGCCAGCGCCACCGTCACGAGCGCGTCGCCCGCGGCGTTGACGAAAGACAACTCGGTCAGCGAGGACAGCCCGGACTGTTGCGCGCCGTCGCGGCGAATGGTCGCACGCAGGCGGTTGAGTCCTTCGGTGAGCGTGCTTCCCGGCTTCACTCTGCCGAGTGTCCTCGTCAGTACCGCTCGAGACCACGACCACATCGGGCGGGGCGACCGTCGTTGGGTGAGAATACGTGCCGTGGAAGCACTAGAAGTTCGTTCCGAGTCGGCTGGGGCCCGTGGGTCCCGGGGTTCGTCGGATGGTGCCGGCGTTCCCCCCGCTGGCACTGCGACGGATCACAGTGAGGCCACGGCGCCGTCCTCCGCGGACGAGAAGCCACGCCGGCCCGTGCGCCGGTCGTCGCGCCGTACGCGGGCGGCAGCGGCCGAGCCCACCCCCCCGACGCCACCCGACACGCCAGCCTCCGCCGCCGACGCGTCGGGTGACCCGCCCGCCGGTGGGCCGGCTGACGCGTCCGTCGGCGTTCCGGCTGGTGCGGTGTCGGGGCACGAAAGGGCGGTGCCCGGGACATCCGAGCCCGAAACCCCCGCGTCGGCGGCGCGGGCGCGGATCGCGCGGACGGGACGTCTGCTGCGGGAGCCCGTCCTCGACGCGGTGTGCGCCGGTGCGGTGGACCTCGCCCGTGCCGCGGCCGAGGAGGAGGCCGATTCGCCCGCAGAGGTCGGCAGGCACCTCGGTGTCGAGGCCGAGGCGGAGCGGCTCGTCCTGCACCGGTTCGAGTGCCTCTCCCGCGCCTACGTCGGCTGGACCTGGACCGTCGTCGTCACGCGTGCGTCGCGCATCCGGAAGGCGACCGTCAACGACGTCATACTGACGCCGGGCGAGGGCGCGGTGCTCGCCCCGGCCTGGGTGCCCTGGTCCGAGCGCCTGCGGCCGGGTGACGTCGGCGTGGGCGACCTGCTCCCGACGGCCGTGGACGACCCCCGGCTGGCGCTGCGGGCGAGTGACGCGGAGGAGATCGACGACCCCGAGGCCTGGATGGGGCTCGGGATCGGCCGCCCCCGGATGCTGTCGACCTTCGGCCGGGAGGAAGCCGCCGAGCGCTGGTACGGCGGTGACTCCGGGCCGGACGCGTCTATCGCCAAGGTCGCGCCGGCGGCCTGTCTGACCTGCGGCTTCCATGTCCGGCTCGTCGGTGCGCTCGGCCGCCTGTTCGGGGTGTGCGCGAACGAGCTCGCCCCGGATGACGGCCGGGTCACAGCCGTCGACCACGGCTGCGGAGCCCATTCGGAGGCGCTGGTCGCGCCCTCGGCGCATCCGGAGCCGGTCCCCTTCGACGAGGACCCCTCCGACCTGACTCCGACCGACATCGAGCTGGTCGGGGTGGCCGCGCACTCCCCGGGCTCAGTCCCGGACCAGCCCCCCGGCACCGCCGACGCCGACGCCGGCCCGGAGCCCTACGGCCACTCCTGATCTGGTCGGTCGGGCCGGGCGAAATGATGTGTGGCGATTGAGTGAGTCCATGGACTCACTCAATCGCCACGGGTGTTTTTGGGTGTGCGGTAGGGGGTGATTTGTCGGGCTGGCTTGGCTGGGGTGCGGGTGGCGGCTGTTGGTTGCCAGGAAGGGGCTTGTGGGCGCGTTTCTGGTTGTTTTGTAAGTCTTAATTCAATTGTTTGAACCGGACATCGACCGCGCCGCGTCCGGCCCCGCACCGACCGGCGTTCGGGCCGTGCCTCAGGCTCCGCGGCCGAACAGGCGGGGCAGCGTGCCCTCGTGGGCCGCCCGCAGCTCGTCCAGCGGTATGGCGAACTCGCCGGCGACGTTCAGGCTTCCGCCTCCGCCGTCGGTCACGACGCCGATCTGCCGGCACGGCAGGCCCCGGTCCGCGCACAGCCGCGCGAAACGGTCCTGCTCGGCGGCGGGGACGGCGACGACCGCCCGCCCGGCCGATTCGCTGAACAGCTCGACGAACGCGTCCGCCCCGGCGGGCAGCTCGATCCGTGCCCCGTGCCCGCCCCGCAGGCAGGACTCGACCAGCGCCTGGGCGAGCCCGCCCTCGGAGAGGTCGTGGGCCGCGGTGAGCAGCCCTTCGCGGGAGCCCCCGACGAGGATCTCGCCGAGCAGCTTCTCCCGTTCCAGGTCGACGGCCGGCGGCGTCCCGCCGAGATGGCCGTGGGTCGCCCAGGCCCACTCGGAGCCGCCGAACTCGTCCCGGGTGTCGCCCAGCAGGAGCAGCGCGTCGCCCTCGTCCGTGAAGCCGATGGGGGTGCGGCGAGTGACGTCGTCGAACAGGCCGAGCACGCCGACGACCGGCGTCGGATGGATCGGCGCCGAGCCGGTCTGGTTGTAGAAGGACACGTTCCCGCCGGTGACCGGCAGGCCGAGCCGCCGGCAGGCGTCGGCGAGCCCGGCGCAGGCCTGGGCGAACTGCCACATGACCTCCGGGTCCTCGGGGGAGCCGAAGTTCAGGCAGTTGGTCACCGCGATCGGCTCGGCGCCGGCCGCGGTGACGTTGCGGCACGCTTCGGCCAGGGCGAGCTGCGCCCCGGCGAACGGGTCCAGCCGGGCGTAGCGGCCGTTGCCGTCGGTGGCCAGCGCGATGCCGAGCCCGGAGGCCGACAGCCGCAGGACGCCGGCGTCCTCGGGCTGGGCCAGCACCGTGTTGGCCTGCACGTACCGGTCGTACTGCTCGGTCACCCAGGCCCGCGAGCACAGGTTCGGGGAGGCGATCATCCGCAGCAGGGTCGCCCGCAGCGCGTCGCCGGTGCGCGGCCGTTCCAGGGCGGACGGCGCGTCCGCCCGCAGCAGGTCGAGGTCGACCGGGCGGCGCATCGGGCGTTCGTAGACCGGCCCGTCGTCGGCGAGCGAGCCCGGCGGGACGTCCACGACGACCTCGCCGTGCCAGCGGACGACGAGGCGGCCGCTGTCGGTCACCGTGCCGATGTTGGTGGCGATCACGCCCCACCGCTCGGCGAGCGCCAGCACCTCGGGCAGCGCGTCCGGGGTGACGATGGCGAGCATCCGCTCCTGCGACTCGCTGGCCAGGACCTCGTGCGCCTCCATCGACGCCTCGCGAAGCGGCACGAGGCCGAGGTCGACCGACATGCCGCCGGGCTGGCCGGTGGCGATGCCGGCGGCGGTCGTCTCGGTGAGCGCGCAGGTCAGGCCGGCCCCGCCGAGGTCCTGGATGCCGGTGACCAGGCCGCGGTCGAACAGCTCCAGGCAGCACTCGATGAGGATCTTCTCGGTGAACGGGTCGCCGACCTGCACGGACGGCCGCCGGGCCGGTCCGCCGCCCTCGTCGAAGGTGGCCGAGGCGAGCACCGAGACGCCGCCGATGCCGTCCCGGCCGGTCTTCGCGCCGAGCAGCACCACGGCGTTGCCGACTCCGGTGGCGGCGGAGGTCTGCACCCGCCCGACCGGCATCACGCCGACGCACAGGGCGTTGACCAGCGGGTTCCCGCCGTACACCGGGTCGAAGACGACTTCGCCGCCGATGGTCGGCAGGCCCAGGCAGTTGCCGTAGCCGCCGATGCCGGCGACCACGCCGGGCAGCACCCGGGCGGTGTCGGGTGCGTCGGCGGCGCCGAAGCGCAGTGGGTCGAGGATCCCGATCGGCCGGGCCCCCATGGTCAGGATGTCGCGGACGATGCCGCCGACACCGGTCGCCGCGCCCTGGTACGGCTCGACGAAGCTCGGGTGGTTGTGCGACTCGACCTTGAAGGTGACGGCCAGGCCCTCGCCGACGTCCACCACGCCGGCGTTCTCACCCATGCCGACCAGGAGCCGGTCTGTGGCCGGAGTGTCCCGGAACTGGCGCAGGTGCACCTTGGACGACTTGTACGAGCAGTGTTCGCTCCACATCACCGAGTACATGGCCAGCTCGGCGTCGGTGGGGACCCGGCCGAGGGTGGCGACGATCCGCTCGTACTCGTCGTCGGTCAGGCCCAGCTCGCGGTAGGGCTGGCGGTCGACGGTGCCCTCGCCCGGGCCGTCGGCCTGGTCGTCGGGGCTGGTCGTGGGGGCGGAAGGCGTTCCGGTCACGTCCCCATCCTGGCGGATGCGCGCCGGTCGGGTGGCGGCGACGCCGCGGGCGCCACCCCCGGCCCACCACAGAGCCCACGGAAGGGACGGCGGCTCGTCCCGCCGATGCCCGGCCGGGCGCGCGGCTGGTCGGCCGCTGGTTGGTGACCGGTCAGCTGTCCAGCAGGCCCTTCTCGGCCAGGAAGTCGTGCGCGACCTCCTCGGACTTCTCCCGCTCCGCGTCCACCCTCTTGTTCAGCTCGGCCAGGTCCGCCGTCGTGAGCACCGGCGCCAGCGCGTTCAGTGCCGAGGTGATCTCCGGGGCGAGCGAGTCGGTGTTCACGATCGGCACCAGGTTGTCGGCGTTCTGGAGCTTCTTGTCGTCGGTCAGCACGACCAGGTTGTAGTCGTTGACGGTGGCGTCGGTGGTGAGCACCAGGCCGAGCTGCGCGGTGTCGTCCCGTACCGCGGCCTTGGTCTGGGCGGTCGCCACACCGGTCTCGACGATCTCGGAGATCTTGATCCCGTAGGTCTTCTCCAACCCGGGCTGGCAGAACGGGCGGGTCGCGCACTCGGCGCCCGCGGCGAGCTTCACCGTCAGGCCACTGGCACCCAGGTCGGTCAGGGTCGTCAGGTGGTGCTCCGCGGCAAAGGACCTGCTCACCGCGAAGGCATTCTGGTCGACCGCGTCGGCCGGCTCGAGCACGCTCAGGCCCAGCCCCTTCGCGAGGCGGCGCAGCCCGGCCAGCGATGCGTTCAGGTCCGACGACGAGACCGAGGTGGCTCCGGAGCCGTTGACCTGGGAGTTCAGCAGGTCGGCGTAGGTCGCCACATACTGCGGCATGGCGTCGATCTGCCCGCTCTCCAGGGAGGACTGGGCGATCTCGGTGCTCTGCACCGAGGTCCGCTCGACCTTGTAGCCGGCGTTGGTGAGCAGTTCGCCGTACATGTCGGCGAGGATCTTGCTCTCGGTGAAACCGGCGTCGGCGACGGTGAGCGAACCAAGGCTGGCGCCGCCGGAGCCGTCGCCGCAGGCCGCAGTGGTCAGCGCGAGAGCCAGAATGGCCGCCGCCGCGGCGCCCACCCGGCGCCGGCCGGCACGGCGCGGGCACGGGCGGATCCGTCGGGTGCGCCGGTGCACGGCCTGCCCAGCCTCTGCCGCCACCGACGTTGGTTCGCTCACGTTCGCCGACCCCATCCCTCGTACTGTCGCCGTTGTCGTTGGCGTGCGGCCCGGCCCCGCCCCGGGTCACCCTGCCGTGCGACCAGTTGCCAGTGCAACCCAGACCGGCCGTTGTCACCAGGACGACCGCAACTCGGGGAACCCCGGCCGACGGCGACCTGCCGGACGTCCGCGTGGGCCAGGGCCGTCACGCTCCGGCGCGGACCCGCCCGGCGGAGCCGCCGCGGGGGGCCACGAGCCGCTGCGCGCACAGCAGGACGGCGTCCACCGCCAGCGCGAGCACGGCCACCAGCACCGCGCCGCCGACGACCCTGGGATCGTCGTGCTGGGCCAGGCCGTCCACCACGAACCGGCCGAGGCCGCCGCCGCCGATCAGCGCGGCGATGGTCGCCGTCCCGACGACCTGCACCGCCGCCAGCCGCAGCCCGATTATGATCATCGGCGCGGCCAGCGGGAGCTCGACGTCGCGCAGGATCTGCCAGCCGGACATGCCCATCCCACGGGCGGCCTCGCGGGCGTCACCGTCGATCTCCCGGACGCCCACGTAACTGTTCGTGACCAGCGGGGCGAGCGCGAAGAGCGTGAGCGCCGCGATCGTCGTCGTGTCGCCGATGCCGAGCGGTCCGATCGCCAGCAGCACGAGCACGGCGAAGGTGGGCACCGCGCGTCCGGTGTTCGAGATGTTGATCGCCAGGGTGCCGCCGCGGCCGGCGTGGCCGAGGGCTGTTCCGAGTGGCAGCGCCAGGGCGACGGCGATCCCGACAGACGCGCCGCTGAGCACGAGGTGCTCGCCGAGCCGGGCGAGGATCCCCTCGGGGCCGGACCAGTTGGCGCCGTCCGACAGCCACGACGCCGTCTCGGTGATCATGCTCATGTCGGGCTCATCCGCCGCGCGTCCCGTGTGGCCCGGGCGTCCTGTGTGTTCCGTGTGCCGCGTGCGCGCCGTGCGCGCCGTGCCGCCACGGGGTGAGCAGCCACTGCGCCGCGACGAACAGCAGGTCCGCGGTGACGGCCAGGGCAACGCAGAGCACGGACGCGGTCAGCACCTCGGCCCTGAACGTGCTGCCCAGCCCGTCGTAGATGAGGTCGCCGAGCCCGCCGTGCCCGATCGTCGCCCCGACCGTCGTGAGGGCGATCGTCGACACCGTGGCGACGCGCAGCGCGGCCATGATGGACGGCAGCGCGAGCGGCAGCTCCACGGTGACCAGCAGCCGGGCCGGCCCGTATCCCATCCCGACTGCCGCCGCCCGCACCTCGGGCGGGACGGAGCCCAGCCCGGTGAGGAAACCGCGGAAGAGGATCACCAGGGTGTAGGCGACCAGGCCGATCAGCACACTCGTCCGGGACAGGCCGGTGAACGGCAGCAGGATGGCGAAGAACGCCAGCGACGGCACCGTGTACAGGGCGCTGGTGGCGCCGCTGATCCAAACGGCCAGCGCCGGCCGGCGGCGGGCGGCCAGAACGAGCGGGGCGGCGATCAGCGTGCCGTAGCCGACCGCGCTCACGGTGAGGCTGATGTGTTCGCGTAACGCGGCCATGATCTCGTCCGAGCGGGACGACACGTAGTCGCCACAGATCCACGCGTTGCGTTCCAGGCAGCCGTCCGCGAGGAGTGCCACCACTGCACGGTAGCCGTCCACCGGTAGAAAACCCGGGGGAGCGGGATGAGGCGCGGGAGCGGCGCTGTTTGCCCCGGTGACACGGTGGGGGCTGTGGGACGGAGCGCGCGTGGAGACGACGGCCCGACCGATGATCACCTTGGACGGGGTCGGCAAGCGCTACCCGGACGGCACGGTCGCCGTCGCGGACCTGTCCTTCGCGGTCGCCACCGGGGAGCTGATGTGCCTGGTAGGGCCGTCGGGGTGCGGCAAGACGACCGTCATTCGGATGATCAACCGTCTGGTGGAGCCGACGTCCGGGCGGATCACCGTCGACGGCGAGGACGTCGTCCGTTCGGACCCGGTGCGGCTGCGGCGGCGGATCGGCTACGTGATCCAGCAGGTCGGGCTGTTCCCGCACCAGACCGTCTTCGCCAACGTGGCGACGGTGCCGCGGCTGCTGGGCTGGAGCCGGTCGCGGACCCGGGAGCGGGTCGGGGCACTGCTCGAGCTGGTCGGGCTCGATCCCGGCACCGTATCGGTGCGTTATCCGCGGGAGCTGTCCGGCGGTCAGCAGCAGCGGGTCGGGGTCGCCCGGGCGCTCGCGGCCGACCCGCCCGTCCTGCTCATGGACGAGCCGTTCTCCGCGATCGACCCGATCGCCCGCGACCGGCTGCAGGTGGAGTTCCTCCGCCTGCAGCGGGAGATCCGCAAGACGGTCGTGTTCGTCACCCATGACCTGGCCGAGGCCGTCCGGCTGGGTGACCGGGTCGCGGTGCTCGGCCAGGGCGGCCGCCTGGAGCAGTTGGACACCCCGGCCCAGGTGCTGGGGGCCCCGGCCAGCCCGTTCGTCGCCGACTTCACCGGCGCGGACCGCATGCTGCTGCGCCTGTCCGTCACCCCGCTGCGCCGCGCCGACCTGACGGATCCGGCCGATCCGGCGGAGCGCGCCAATGCCCTGGCGGGGGTGGAGGTCGGTGCCTCGCTGCGGGAGGCGCTCGCGGTGATGCTCGCCACCGGGGACGGCAGAGTCGAGGTACGGGAGCGCGGCACGCCGGTCGGTGTGCTCACCCCATCCGCCCTGCACGCCGCCCTGCGGCGTTCGCTGGCCGCCGATCAGGAGAACGGTTGAGTCGGGCCGCCAGCCGGGACCGGCGGGCTAGGCGGCGGGGCGGAGCAGCGCGCCGAGTACCGAGGTGAACATCCGCAGGCCGTCTGTGCCCGGACCGGTGAGCTCCTCGACGGCGTGCTCCGGATGTGGCATCAGGCCGACCACCCGCCGGTTCTCGCTGCACACTCCGGCGATGTCGTCCACCGAGCCGTTCGGGTTGCCACCCACGTAGCGGACGACCACCCTGTCCTGCGCGGCGAGCTGGGCCAGGGTCGCGGCGTCGGCGACGTAGCGGCCCTCGCCGTGCTTGACCGGGACGACGATCTCCTCGCCGGGGGAGTAGGCGCTCGTCCAGGCGGTGCCGGTGGTCGCGACCCGCAACCGCTGGTCACGGCACACGAAATGCAACCCCGCGTTGCGGGTCAGCGCGCCCGGCAGCAGCCCGGCCTCGCACAGCACCTGGAACCCGTTGCAGATCCCCAGGACGGGCAGGCCCGCGCGGGCCGCCTCGACGACGGCGCCGACGACCGGCGAGAACCGGGCGATCGCTCCGGCCCGCAGGTAGTCGCCGTAGGAGAAGCCGCCGGGGAAGACGACCGCGTCCACCCCGGACAGCTCGTCGTCGCCGTGCCAGAGCGGCACCGGCTCGGCGCCGGCGAGGCGCACGGCCGCCGCGGCGTCCCGGTCGTCCAACGAACCCGGGAAGGTAACCACGCCGACTCGCGGGGCGCGTGCCGCGCCGCCGTCGCCGGCAGCTGCTCCCACCATCTGCCCACCACCGTCCTCGACCCGCCCGCCAGGCAGCCGCGGTGACGCACCGCGATGATCTGCCGTGGCGCGCGCCTGGTGCCGCGCGATCCGCGCCGCGGCCGGGGTCTCAACCTACCGGCAGCGTGCCTCCTCAGGCGCCGTCCGGGGCGGGGTCGCGGGGCTGGCCCGACCAGGGCCCACGGCTTGAGCGCACCTGGCCGAGCTGGGCGCCGGGGGCGCTCTCATCCCAGGTAAGCAATTTCTCAAGATGCACCCGGGTGCCCGGGTGTGGTCCGTCCACGGTGTGGAACTGCACGTGATCCATGAGTGCGCGCATCAGGAAGATCCCACGGCCCTGTTCCGGGACGGCGTCGGTGGGCACCTGTTCGAGCCACTGCTGGTCGGAATACGGCTGGTCGGGATTCGACTGGTCCTGCCGCGGCTGGCCGGGACTGGTGCGCGCTACCCAGGCACCGGTGCGCGAAACCGCCCCGTCCGGAGTCGCGTCGCCGGGATTCGCCTCATCTGAGTCGACGCCGTTGTGAAACGCGACGTCGACGTCCTCCCGGACAGGGATTCCGCTGCCGTCGAAGGCCGCCAGGGCGTCGAAGCCCCCGCCGTGGTCGACGACCTCGATCGCCGCGACCTGGTTGTCCACGCCGACCGACACCTCGTACTCGTCGTCCGCCGTGGCGTGGAGGAGCACGTTCGCACACGCTTCGGTCAATGCAAGCTCGACGTCGTCGATGCATTCTTGTGAAACGCCGAGAACCTTCAGTGCCTGTGTGCAAATACGACGGACGATCGGAATGGAGATCTCATCACGGGGGAGCGACAGACTGAGTTTGATCTCCATGTCGCTGGGTGTACCCCGCCTACCGGACATCAATCGGAGGCATTCCGCCGGCGCGGCCCGGCCGGGCGTTCGCGCGGGATCATCCGACCGCCTCGGCGATCACCCGACGGCCTCGGCGATCGCCCGGGCGAGCTCGGTGCCCGACCGCCAGGCGGACTCGACCCGGGGCTCGCCCCAGCCGTCGCCGGCCAGCCCCACCCGAGCCTGGCCGAGGAAGTAGGTCCGCTCCCGCGGTTGCTCGGGGCGAGCGAACGTCCAGCGTTGGACGTATGTCCAGGCCGGGTCGGTGGGGATGCCGAGGAGCCGGCGGAGGGCCGCGGTGAGGTCGCCGGCGGCCGCTCGCGGGTCCGTCAGTCGGCCGGCGGCGAACTCCGTGGTGGAGTGCGCCACCAGAACGGGCGCGTTGTCGCCGCGCCGGCGGCCGTCATCGGCGATCCAGGCGACGGTCGGGTCGCCGTGGACGAAGGCGCCGTCCAGTGGGGGCCACCCTCGGGCCTCCCAGCCCGCGAGCAGGGCGAGCGCAGGGGACCACCGCCGTCCGATGAGCTCCGTGCGCTCCGTGTCGAGATCGGGGTCGAGGTGGCGCAGGGCCTGCGGATCGGGCATCGCCAGGACGACGGCGTCCACCGGTTCGCCGTCCACCACCGGCCCCGGGCGCACCATGCTGATCGGGGACGACTGCGAGACCCGCAGGCCGCCGCGGGTGGCGAGGTCGACGACCAGCGAGCGGATGCCGTGCGGGGCGGCGTACCGCAGCGGGCCCGGCACCGGCTCGGACAGCGTCGCCGACGGGCCGTCGATCACCGGGAAGCGGTGCGTCCAGGGGCGGACGAGACCACGGGTGAGCCAATCGTCGACGACCTCGAGGAACTCGGGGCTGCGCGCGGTGAAGTACGACGCCCCGGTGTCGACGATCCGGCCGTCGATCCAGCGCGAGGCCATCCGGCCGCCGATCACCCGGCCGCGGTCGCGCACCTCGACACTGACGCCCCGCGCCCGCAGCTCGCGCGCGCACGCGACACCCGCGATCCCGCCACCTGCAACGATGACCTTCGCCACCCGTCAACCGCCCTGTGTGGTTCGCCTGTGTGCCTCATATGGACGCTGGTCGTCCGGTCCGGCGATCCGCGTTGGAGGGCCTGTGCCTCCATCGTGCCCTCACCGGCCCGGCCCGAGACCTCGCAACCACCTCCACGCATGCTGATCGAAGGGAAAACTCCCAGGTCGGAGAGGGTTAACTCGGAGGAGTAGGGGTTGAACCCCCACGTCGGTCACCTAAAGCGACCGGTTGAATACCTGGATTGACGCCGTTCGGGTGGAACGTCAGCGCAGCGGGCCTGTCTGCGTGAACGCGTCGGCACGCACACGGAATGTCGCCGGTGGTGGCCGCTGGGTGGGAGTCGCGCGCACCGGCGGCGCATGTCGAACGTGACACCGGCCGTGCATGCCCTAGCCTTACCGCACGAATAACCGTCGGCGATCCTCGCCGCCGGCCGCGCCGGCGCCCGCGCCGACACACGCACCGACATCGTCATCGACCCGCCCCGCACGGCGCTCGGCGCCTCGGGCCCGACCCCGGAGGCTCGCGATCGCCCGCCGAACGACACCCAGCCGTCCCGGATCCGCCACCGCCACCGCTCTCGCTGACGTGCCGGCGGTCGGCCCCCGCCAGCCCTGCCCGTGCGGCTCCGGCCGCCGGTACAAGGCCTGCCATGGGGAGCGCCGCCGGGCGGCCCCGGTGCTGCGCCCGTTCGCGGGCCGCGCGGACGAGCCGGACCTGGTCGCGCTGCGCGAGTTCGTCCCCAGCGCGACCGCGCCCCTGACCCTGTCGGCGGAGCACCTGGCCGCCCATCCCGGCCACGCGGACCGGCGGATCATCCTGGGCACGCTGCTGCCGCAGGCCGCGCCCGCGGTGGTCCGTGACGACGGCGAGATCCTGCTGGCGATGCAGACCCTCGTCGGCGGTCTCGACGCCTCGGCGGACGTCGCCGGCGCGCTGATCGCCGCGCTCGAGGCGAAGCCCGGCACGGTGGTGGACGGCGGGCCGGCGTCCGCGCCGCAGGCGGTGGAGCGGCTGCCCGGGGGCCTGGCGGACCTGCCCCGCCTCGCCGACCTGCTCGACCCGGCGCCGCTCGAGATCACCGTGCATCCCGGGTTCACCTGGTGGGTGCCGTCGTCGGAGGACGCCGAGCCGAGCGCCGACGTCGTGGCGACCCTGGACCGCGCGAACGCGACGGTCGTGCCGACGACCCGGTTGACCTCCGTCCCGGCCGCCTACTGGTGCAGCCCCGGAGACCGGCTGCACCTGCGCTGGGTGCTGCCGCTCGACGCCGACCGGACGGAGGAGGCCCTCCTCGACGCCCTCGCCCGTCTCGCCGCCGCCGGCAGCCTCAGCGTCGGCGAGGGCTCGCGGTTCGTCGGGTCGTTCCGCGCCGACGGTCTTGTGGTCCCGGTGTGGGATCTCGCGCCGGGCGCCGCCGCGGACTCCTGCGAGAAGCCCGCGGCCCAGCTGTGGACGGCGCTGCGCGAGACCCTCGACGATCAGCGGGAACTGACCGCGCAGGAGCGGCGGGTCCGCGCCGGCGTGGTCGGGCGCACGCTCACCCTCCGATAGGACAGCCGTGCCACCGGAGCCACCATCGCCGGTCTTTGACGTGGTCGTGCTGGGCGCCGGGCCGGCCGGCACGAGCGCGGCACGCGCGGCCGCCGAGGCCGGCGCCCGGGTGTGCGTGCTCGAGCGGATGGCCGTGCCGCGGTACAAGACCTGCGGCGGCGGCCTGGTCGGCCTGTCCGTCGACCACGCCGGGATCGATCTCGCTCCACTCGTCCGGTCGCGGGTGGACGCGCTCACGATGACCCTCGACGGCCGGCACCCGGTCACCCGCCGCCGCCAGGACGGCCGTCCGCTGCTGTCGATGGTGATGCGCTCGGAGCTGGACGCGGCGCTGCTCGACTCGGCGAAGGCGGCCGGCGCGGAGGTCCGCACCGGTGTGCACGTGACCGGGCTGCGCGAGGAGGGCACGGCCGAGCCCGGGCGTGGCGAGGTGGCTGTCCAGGTGCGGTCCGGGCCGGCGGTGCGGGCGCGGGTGGTGGTCGGCGCCGACGGCACCTCGGGCCGGGCCGGCACGCACGTCGGCGTCACCTGCGACCAGGTGGACGTCGGCCTCGAGGGCGAGTTCGAGGTGCCCGCCCCGGTGGCCGGCGAGTGGTCCGGCCGGATGCTGCTCGACTGGGGCCCGGTGCCCGGATCGTACGGGTGGGTCTTCCCGAAGGGCGACGTGCTCACGGTCGGGGTCATCGGCGCCCGGGAGCACGGGCCCGCACTGCGCCGCTACTACGACGCGCTCGTCGAGCGGCTCGGCCTCACCGCCGCCCCCCGGCTGCACGACTCCGGCCACCTGACGCGGGTGCGGGCCGCCGGCTCGCCGCTGCGGCGCGGCCGGGTGCTCCTCGCCGGCGACGCGGCGGGCCTGCTCGACCCGTGGACCAGGGAAGGGATCTCCTTCGCGCTGCGCTCCGGCCGGCTCGCGGGCATCAGCGCCGCCGCCGGCGCGGCCGGTGACCCGACGGCCCTCGACCGGTACCCGGCTCGGATCGAGGGCGTGTTCGGGCCGGAGATCGCCGCGGGCAGGTCGGTGCTGGCGGTGTTCACCCGCCGTCCGGCGCTCATGCACACGATGATGACCCGGGTACCGGGCACGTTCGGGCTGTTCGGCCGGATCATCGAGGGCCGTTCCACGATCGCCCGCCAGCTGCGCCGGCCCGGCGTGGCCGCCGCCATCGCCGCGCTGGGCCGCTGACGCCCGGCAGGGCATCCCACACGGTGCCCGTCACGACGGCGACGGGCCTGACCGGCGGCTCTCGCGGTGGCCCACCCGGCGGCGCTCCGGACGGCTCCCGGGTGGCCCGCCACCGGCGGGTCAGCCGAAGCGCTCGGCCACCGCTCCGGCGATCTCCTCGTAGGCCCGGCGGGTCTCCCGCCGGAGCTCGTCGAGGACGATGTGCCCGCCGCTGGCGAGATGCGGGTCGAACGGCACCCGGACGACCTGGCGGGTCCGTGACGCGAAGTGGTCCTCGAGCGCGTCGACGTCCACCGTCTCACCCTGCTGGGGGAACATCGAGATCACGGTCACGGCTTCGCTGACGTGGTCGTTGTAGCCGTGCGCGTCGAGCCAGTCCAGGGTGGCGCTGGCGCTCGCGCCGCCGTCCGCGCTCGCGTTGCTCACGATCACCAGCGTGTCGGCGAGCTCCAGCACCCCGTGCATCGCGCTGTGCAGCATGCCGGTGCCGCAGTCGGTCAGCAGGATCGAGTAATGCCGCTGCAGCAGGTCGTCGACCGCCCGGTAGTCCTCGTCGGCGAAGGCGTCCGAGATCTCCGGATCGCTGGCGGAGGCGAGCACCTCCAGCCGTGACGCCGACTGCGACAGGTACCGGCGGACGTCCACGTAACGGTGCAGCTGATCGGCGTCGGCGAGCAGATCGCGAACGGTGTGCCGGGTCGTCCGCTCGACCCGGACGCCGAGCGTCCCCCGATCGGGGTTCGCGTCGATCGCCACGACCCGGTCGCCGCGCAGGCTGGCCAGGGTGGACCCGAGCGAGACCGTCGTCGTGGTCTTGCCGACGCCGCCCTTGAGGGACAGCACCGCGATGCGGTGGCAGTCGTCGAGGGGGGTACGGATCCGGGCGAGCAGGCGCCGGTAGCGGGCCTCGTCCGGGGAGGGGCCGGGATTGAGCGCGCCGGCCGACACCTGGTAGACCAGCCGCCGCCAGCCACGGGACGCGGTGTCCGGCGACGCCGGCAACAGGGCGGCGGGGGGCAGCCCCGTGCCGGACCGCGGGTCGTCGTAGCGCGGGTCACCGCGCGGCCCGTACTCGTCGGGTGGCCAGGTCTGCTCCCGCGGCCAGGACCTGTCGTGGACGTCGTCCGCGTCGACCCGGTCACCAGGCATCGGGCCATGGCGCATCTCGATGCCGTGCATCTCGGCAGCGTGCATTTCGGCACTGCGCACGTCGACGCCGCGCATTCCGGCGCTGTCGATCTCGGAGCCGTGGATCTCGGAGCCGTGGATCTCGGCACCGTAGGCCGGGCCGCTGTGGAACCCGTGGCCCCAGCCGCGGCCGGCTTGGTCCGGGGCGCCGTCGTGGTACAGCCCGGGGCCGGTGCCCGCCGGGCCGGGCGGCGAGGCCGGCGGGGCCGACTGCGGGCGCGCCGGCGGCAGCGCGGGTGGCCCCACCGGATCGCGCAACCAGGACGCGACCCGGCCGGAGGTTTGCGGGTCGGTTCGCGGGATCGGCGAGGCCCCGGTGGCGCCCGGCGGCGGGGGCGGAGCCGGGTAGAGCGTGGACGGCCGGTACTCCCCGGTCGTCTCGACCGGGGTGGGGCCGGGTCGGGAAGCGGTGCCGGGGGCCGGGGGAAACCGGTCGTGGATCGGGTCGAACGTCCGGGTGGCCACGCCGTCGATCACGTGGCCCGGCCGGGGCGGCTGCTCTGCCGGGGGCGGTGGAGGAGTCGGGTCGCGGAAGGCCGGGCGGATCGACGGCCAGGTGTCGATCCCCGGCGCCGGCGGCCCGGGGAGCGACCCGAGCGGCAGTCCCCCCGTGGGGGGCGGGAGCGGCATGGCCTCGGTCGCCGGCCCGAGCGACATGGCCTCGGTGGGCGGGGGTGGCGGCCGCATGGCCTCCGTGGGCGGAGGCGGGGGCCGCATGGCCTCGGTGGGCGGTGGCACGGGCGGCATGGGCGCCGCCGGGCGGTCGCCGCGGGTCTGCTGCCATGATCCGGGTCGCTCCCGGCCGTACGACGGCGCGGGATCGGCGCCGCCCCGCCAGGGATCGACGGGCACCGCCGCGGGCGGCGGGTCGCCGGCCCAGATCTGTCGCCCGGGATCGACGGCGGGCGGCGAGCCCGGTGTCTGGTGCTGGCGCTGTGCCCACGGCGGCGAATCGTCGAAGCCTTCCGGGCCTCCGACCTCGATGGCGTCGTCCGGACCACCAACGGACCACCCCTGCGGCCGGGCGTCACGCGAGTGGTTGCCGTACGGCGGTCTGTGCCGGGCCGCTCCGTCGTGCGGTCCGCCGTCGTACGGCCCGCTGCCGGGCGGCGGTGAGTGGATCGCCGACACGTCGTAGGACGAGGCTCCTCCGTAGGAGGCGGCCGCGTCCCGCGGGTGAGCGTCCCGCGGGTGAGCGTCCTGCCGGTGAGCGCTCTGCCGGTGGGCGTCCTGCCGGTGGGCGTCGTGTCGGTGGGCGTCCTGCGGGCCGGTCACCTCGACAACGGACATGCCGTCCCGAGGCGACGGGCGGTCCCCGCCACCGATGTCGTCAGTCCTGTTCATGATCGAGTACTCATGATCCCGCCTGAGATGAACGGCCGCCGTGCGGCGAAATCACACGGTCGACCCTGCCCCGGCACACTGTCCAGCCCGGCTCCTCCGTTCGGGCCGTCAACGACGAGAGTCGGTCCAGGATGACATGAGTCGGAGGGCCGTGACGGCACGGCCTGTCACGGTCGCGTTCGGGAGCCGGCAGTGCGTCGGCATTTGCGAAGGGCCTCGCCGTTGGTGGCCGCGTCGTCGGGCCGGCGGTGTGTGCAGAAGTCCTGGGGCCCTGGAGGCGATGGATGTGCACGCCGGCCAGGTCCCTGCGCACGGTGCCGAGCTACCGCGGCGGTTGAGTGACAGCCAGGACTCACCCAGCCGCCACGCATCGTCGGATGGCGGTATCCCGCCTGCACAGGGCCGCACCCGCCTGGTCCGTGTCCGGGCCGCGCCGCGGGCTGCCGACGGCCCTGGGCCCCGGCACCGGCCCGGCGGCTCGGCTCGGCACCGGGCCGAGAGGAACAGGCGAGAGTGGTCGTGGCGCCGAGTCGGTTCCGGCTGGGTACTAGGCCCGGCGGGCGACCCGGGCGGCGAACAGGCCCGCGCCGAACCCGTTGTCGATGTTGCACACCGCGATGCCTGGTGCGCAGGAGGTGAGCATTCCCAGCAGGGCCGCGAGCCCGCCGAAGCTCGCGCCGTACCCGACGCTGGTCGGCACGGCCACCAGGGGCACACCGACCAGCCCGCCGATCACGCTCGGCAGGGCGCCCTCCATCCCGGCGATCACGACCAGGCAGTCGGCGCTGTCCAGGACCGGCCGCGCGGCCAGGACGCGGTGCAGGCCGGCGACACCGACGTCGCGGACCATCTCCACACCCGCGCCGGCGGCCTCCGCCGTCATGGCGGCCTCCTCTGCGACGGGTGCGTCCGAGGTGCCGGCGGCGACGATCACGACCCGGCCGCGGGGCTCCGGCAGCGGGCCGACGACCACCGTCGCCGGCCGCTCGTCGCCCGAGGCCGAGCCCGAGGAGCTGACCCGCGTGTCGGGCCAGCGTTCGCGCAGCGCCGCCACGGTGGCCGCTCCGGCCCGGGTGACCAGTGTGGGCGTCCCGACTCCCGAGGCCCGGCGGAGCGTCTCGACGATGCCGACCGTCTCCGCCGCGGTCTTGCCCGCGCCGTAGACCACCTCAGGATCACCGGTGCGGATCCCGCGGTGGGTGTCCACGCGCGCGTAGCCGAGGTCGGCGAAACCCGAGCCGTCGCCGCCGAGCGGCCCCGCGATCAGCGCCGCGGCGGCATCCTCGGGATCGACCTGGCCGCTCGACACGGCCTTCAGCAGCGTCCGGAGGCGTTCGGAGTCCATGGCCCGATGCTGCCAGGGCAACGGCGGGCAGCGGTCCGCCGCCGGGGGCGGACCGCTGCGGGTGACGGTCGGTCGCGGGTGACGGTCGGTCGCGGGCGGCCGCGCCGTGTTGCCGCTTCCGAGGCCCTCCACCAGCGCTGGCACCGGCGTTGAGGTCAGCGATAAGGGGTCCAGACCGTCTGGTCGGAGCCCGAGCGGAGGCTGCCCACCCTGACCGCGAACTGGGCTGCGGCCGTCGGGCTGCTGGCGAGGATCGGGACGACGCTCGTCACCAGTTTCAGCTCGCGCACGGAGCGCAGCACCCCGAACCCCTCCCAGGCGGTGACGTCGAATCCGTAGGCGCGGGCCAGCTCGAGCTGCGGCGTGGGCGGGCGGCCGAAGCGCAGCGCGCCCACCGCCACCGGGACAAGATCCCACTCCGCCGGCCCCTGGCAGGTCGCGTCGAAGTCGCAGATCACGACCTCGCCCGTCGCCGACCGGATGAGGTTGCCCAGGTGCGCGTCCCCGTGGACGACGGTGCGCGGCAACGCGTACCGCACGGTCGCGAGCGCCTCGTCCACCCGCAGCGCGAGGTCCTCCAGGAACCGCCGGTCGTCGACGCCGAGCCCCTCGGCGTCGGAGAGTCGCCGCCGGACGTCGTCGAGCGGGTCCCACACCGGCAGCGGCGGATCGGGCGGTGGCAGGGCGTGCATCCGGCGCAGGATGGCCGCCAGATCCCGGGCGCCAGCTGCTCCACCGGCCCCGCCGGGAGCCGCGGGCACGCCGGTGGGAGGGGCCGCGTCGACCCAGACGGTGGCGACGTGCCCGTCCACGGTGACCGGGGCGGACAGGCCGGGGAACAGCCGGACCGCCGGCATCTCGTGCTCGGCGAGCCAGCGCGCGACCCGCACGACCTTCTCGACCCGGTGGTTCATCGCGGTGGAGCTGGCGATGCGCACGACCGCCGCCTCGCGGGGCAGCCGGTACACCGCGTTCACGGTCAGCTTGATCGGCTCGGCGTCGCGGTCGTCCAGGCCGACGCTCGAACAGATGCGACCGAGCGCGCTCCGCGACCGCTGCGCGCTGAAGCGGCCGGCGACACCTGGTTCGGGATCCACGGATCGGCCTCCGAGCGCGGGCCGGCCACGCCCGGCACCAGTACTAGAGATCCAGTGTCGGTGCCGGGACGGCGCCGGGATCAGGGCGCTGGCCCGATGCCGAGCGCTGCCATTCCCGCACGAGTGCGGCCAGCTGCCTGACCTGGCGCACCTCGCCGTGCGGGGTGGTGGCGGCGAGCAGTTGGTCGGCCCGGCTGGAGACCGAGGCGACCGTGCGCCCCCAGGAGATGCCGATCGCGTCGGTCGCGAGCTCGCAGACGCCGTCGAGCTCGAGCCGGCCCTGGCGGGCCATCGCCAGGGCGAGGTCGAACCGGATCACCGACCGGAAGCCGGGCGCGTTCATCGCGTCCAGCTTCGGCAGCGCCAGCTCGGCGTGCTCCTGGGCGGCACGCGGCCGGCCGAGCAGGCAGAGCGCGGTGGTCGCGTTGTAGGAGACCTCGACCGGGTGGAACGTGTCGAAGCTGGGTCCAGGCCGGCCCCAGCGGTCCGCCGGGATGGCGTCGGCCAGGTCGTAGGCGTGGTCGAGGCTGCCGGCCGCGCCGCGGACGTCCCCCATCGCCGCCAGCGCGCGGGCCTCCTGGCACACCAGACGGGCCCGGACGGGACCGGAGCCCACGTGCCGCAGGCCGTCCCGGGCGAGGCGCAGGGCCTCGTCGGGACGCCCGCCGTAGAACTCGTTGACGGCCCCGACCTCGCGCGCGGAGCCGCACAGCGGGCCGTCGCCGGCCTCGAGGCCGGCCGCGTAGCCGTCGGCGGTGAGCTGGCGGGCGGAGGCGACGTCGCCCTGCTTGAAGGCCGCGTCGGCGCCGAGCACCGCGACCCGGCCGGCGAGCACGAGCAGCCGGCGGGAGTCCTCCGTCGCCATGGACCGGCGGCCGAGCCGCTCCAGGCCGCGCCGGAGCCGGGCCGCGCGCGCGCGCACGTGGGCGGGGGGGACCACCTCGTGGGTGTTCACCAGTTCGCCCAGCGCCTCGTTCGCGCGCTCGAGGGCGAGCTGTACCGGGCTGGCCGCGAGCACGTCCGCCACCTCCATGATCTGGCTCTGGGCGAGCAGCGCGCCCACGACGGCGGCCCCCGCGCACCGGTGGAACTGCCTGCGGTCAGCGGTGGCCCCCGCCACCTCACGCTCGCCCGCGGAGCTGACCTCGCCCGCGGAGCTGACCTCGCCCGCGGAGCTGACCTCGTCGGCCGAGCTGACCTCGTCGGCGGAGCGGATATCGCCAGCTGGGGCGGGGGTCGGGGGCGGCGGGGCGGCCGCGCGGAGGCGCCCGGGGAGCTCTGGGTGCTCGGCCGTGTCCTCTGGCGCCTGCCGGCGCGGGGGCTCGGCCGGGTAGTCCTCGGGCCGGTCGTCCGGGGGAGTGCGGGCCGGGGGGATGAAGATCTCGTCGAATGCCGGCGCTGCCAGCGGTGGGAGTCCGTCCGACTGCGGCATGCCCTGATCCCTCCTGTGCGTCACGATGGGCGTTCGTGACCTTGCACTGTCAAGCTAGTGACAGCAAACCGACCGCGGCGAAGCATCGATGCAAGGGCACCGGACGGACCACGGTGATCGTGCTCGTCGTCCTGGGTGCGGGGCCGCGATCACCCGGGGCCGGGTGGCCGGCGGGCTGGTGCTCATCACGTGCGAACGCCGATGCTCGTGCGGATGGCCGTCCAACGATTGCGTCGTGCGGATGACATCGCCGGACGGCGGGTGCGGTTGTCGGGTGCACATGCCGATGCTACGGCGCTTGCGTGTCAGAAAGTGACGACCTTGCGTCACAGACATGTGGCTTGGTCGGCCTGTGCGAGGAATGTCCGAAACATGGGAGTTTGTGGGGCGAGTTGAGCTGGCCCGCCGTGGAGGCTTCCGGCGAAGGATCTACTCTGGGGATCGGCCCCCGCATGATGTTCTTTCCCTTGGGGGGCATATATAACGTTTTATCTTCGTCCGTGATCGGTCTGTCGGCCGGTCGTTGGGTCGGGTCGGTCGGAGCCCACTGAGCGCCCCCGGCCGCTCGCGCGTGTCCAGGAGTGACGAAGCTCCCGTTTTCTGAGTGTGGGTGGGACGCATGGCGATCGGTCGTCTCCGGACGGACCCGCGCGCCGCGCCGGCGGCCGTCGGCGCGGCGACTTCGCGCGGTCCGGTGGCCTCGCGCGGGCGGGCGGGCTCTGTGGCACCGGCCGAGCGGCCTGCCAGGCCGTTTGTGTCGTCCAGGACCCCCGCGATGCCACTCGGAGTCGCTGTGCCGCCGCTCATCGTGGCGCCGGGGCGTGCCGGCGGGCCGATGATGCCGTCCGCGTCGGCGGTGGTCCCGTTCGGGGGAGCCGGCTCGGTAGCCTCATCCTCGTGGTCGAAGTGTCCGCGAGGTGGCCTCGAGGTGTGCCGGCGTGCCCGTCCGGTGTCTCCGGCCACCCGGAAACGAGAACCCGTCGCGCGGCGGGCGCGCCGGGGTGGCTGCGCGTCCGGGGGCCCCGTGACCGCTGATCCGGCGAGTGCCGCGGGTGGCGATGCGCTGGTCGCGCCGAAGCGCGTGCTGCCCCCGGAGGACGTCGAGCTGGCCCGCGAGCTTGAGGAGGTCGCACACCGCGCCTGGCCGCCGCTGCGCGAGCGGACCCACGGCGGGTGGGTGCTGCGGGAGTCTGCGGGCTCCTCCCGCCGGGGTAACTCGGTGTGGGCCCGCGGCGACGTCCCCGACCTGGCCGCGGCGCTGCGCACGGTCCACTCCTTCTACACGGCGGCCGGCCTGCCGCCGACGTTCCAGATCACCCCGGTGGTCCGGCCCGCCGGCCTGCTCGACGCACTGGACGCCGCGGGTTACGACGACGGCGGCCCGACCGACGTCTGCGTCGCTCCCCTGGCCGCCCTGCGCGCGCCCCGACCGGGCGCCGCGGAGCACCGCCCCGGGCCGGCGGGCGGGCCGGGCGCCGACCGCCGCGTCGAGTCCGCCGCCGCCGACCTGCCCGACGAGCGCTGGCTCGCGGTGGCGGGGGACGTCCTGGCCACGTTCGCCGGCCAGCGCGTCGGCACGCTCGCGGTGGTTCGCGCGATGGCGCTGCCCCAGCGCTACGTGACGGTCTTCGTCGACGGCCGTCCGGTCGGCGTCGGGCGCGGGGTCCTGGACGGCAGCTGGCTCGGGATCTACAGCATGGCCACCCTCCCGGCCGCCCGCGGCGCGGGCGTCGCCGGCCGCACGCTCGCCGAGCTCGCGCACTGGGCCGGGGCGCGGGGGGCCGAGCGCGCCTACCTCCAGGTCGAGCGACACAGCGTGGTGGCGCGCGGGCTCTACGCCCGGCGCGGGTTCCGTCCCGTCTACGGGTACAGCTACCGGCGACTGCCGGCACCGTCCGGGCTCCAGCGCAGCGCCGTGGCGCCCCGCGCGGCGACGGAAAACGTGGCATCGGAAAACGTGGCATCGGCGTGGCCTGCGGCCGGCCGGGCCGGCGGCGGGACGGCCAGCCGATGACCGGACCCCATGACGACCTGTTCGCCCCGGACGCACCGACCCGGGTGATGGGCGTCGTCAACGTCACACCGGACTCGTTCTCCGACGGCGGCGCCTACCCGGATCCGCACGACGCCGTCCGGGCCGCGCAGCTCATGATCGAGCAGGGCGCGGACGTCATCGACGTCGGCGGCGAGTCGACCCGTCCCGGAGCGCCGCGCGTGGTGGCCAGCGAGGAGCTGCGCCGGGTGCTCCCGGTGGTGGCCCAGCTCGCCTCCGCCGGCGTCCCGGTGAGCGTGGACACGAGCCGCGCCTCGGTCGCCTCCGCGGCCGTGGACGCCGGCGCCCTGCTGGTCAACGACGTCTCCTGCGGCCGGAACGCGGAGCTGCTGCGCATCGTCGCCGACCGCGGCGTCCACTACGTGCTGATGCACTCCCGCGGGTCCAGCACGGACATGGCCGCCCACGCGGTCTACAACGATGTGGTGACCGACGTGGTGGGCGAGCTCGCCGCCCGGCTGGACGTCGTCCTGGCGGCCGGCGTGGCGGAGGACAAGGTGATCATCGACCCGGGCATCGGGTTCGCGAAGACGCCGGCGCACAACTGGGCGCTGCTGGCGAACCTGGGCGCCGTCGCCTCCCTCGGCCGGCCGCTGCTCGTCGGCACCTCGCGCAAGTCGTTCCTCGGCGCGGCGGTGAGCGGCCCGGGCGAGCTGCCCCGCCCGCCGGACGAGCGCGACGACGCCACCCAGGCCACGACCGCTCTGCTGGCGGACGCCGGGGTCTGGGCGGTGCGGGTGCACGCGGTCCGCCCCGCGGTGGACGCCGTCCGCGTGGTGCGGGCCTGGCAGCAGGCCGCCCGCGCCTCCGGGGCCGGCCGGCCCCGCGCGGCCGTGTCCGGCAGCGCCCCCGCGGCTGGACCATCCCGATGACCGCTCCGACGGGCGGTGTCCCGGCGGGCGGTGCAGCGGCGGACGCGGCCCGGCTCGACCGGATCGCCCTGACCGGCCTGCGCGTGCACGGCCGGCACGGGGTGCTGCCCGCGGAACGGGAGCTCGGGCAGTTCTTCGTCGTCGACGCCACGCTCTGGCTGGACACCGGCCCGGCGGCGGCCACCGACGACCTCACCCTCACCGTGCACTACGGCGAGCTGGCGCAGGCCCTCGCCGACATCGTCGCCGGCGAGCCCGTCGAGCTGATCGAGACCCTGGCGCACCGGCTGGTCCGGGCCTGCCTGGCGGCCGACCCGCGGGTGGCCGCCGCCGAGGTGACCGTGCACAAGCCCGCCGCCCCGATCACCGTCGCGTTCACGGACGTCGCCGTGACGGTGGCCCGCTCCCGGGACGTCGCCGTGACCACGGGCCCTTCCCGTGAGGTGGCAGCGACGCGCTCCCGGGACGTCGCCGCGGCCGCCGGGCCGTCCGCCACGGGCGCGGGCGCGGGTGCGGGGCACGCGGTGGTCGCCATCGGTTCCAACATCGGCGACCGGCTCGCCCACCTGCGGGGCGCCGTCCGCGACCTGGACGCCAGGCTGGGCGTGCTCGCCGTCTCCGCCGTGTACGAGACCGAGCCGGTCGGCGGCCCCGAGCAGGACGACTACCTCAACGCGATCGTCCTGGTCGGCGCCGCGCCGCCGCACGACCTGCTCGCCGCGGCCCGCGCCGCCGAGCGGACCGCCGCGCGCGAGCGCACCATCCGCTGGGGCCCCCGCACGCTGGACGTCGACATCATCGCCTGCGGCGACACCCTCAGCGACGATCCGGAGATCCTGCTGCCGCACCCGCGGGCGCACGAACGCCTGTTCGTCTGCGTCCCCTGGCTGGACGTCGAACCGGACGCGATGCTGCCCGGGCACGGCCGGGTGGCGGACCTGGTCGCGCGCCTCTCGGCGGTGCCGGGAGCGGCCGCGCTCCGGCGCACCCCGCACGGGCTCGGTCGGTGAGACCGACCCACATCCGTGATCTCCTCGCGATCGCGGTGGCGGTGGGGGCGGTCGTCTACGCGCTGTTGTGGTGGAGCTACCAGTCGCTCCCGCAGCTGCCGGCGACGGCGTCCGTCTCGGTACTGCTGGTCGGGCTGATCGAGCTGCAGACCGCGTCGCTGACCCGCCGCCGCCTCGCCGGCCGGCCGGGCACCCGCCCGATCCTGCCGCTGACCGTCGCCCGCCTCGCGGCGCTCGCCAAGGCGACGTCGGTCGTCGCCGCGGTGCTGGCCGGCGGGTGGACGGCCCTGCTCGCCTACACCGCCCCGCGGACCGACGAGTTCGGCACGGCGGGCGGGGACGCGCTGGCCGCCGGCCTGGGCCTGGGCGCGACGGTGGTCCTGCTGGCTGGTGGGCTCGTCCTCGAGCGCGTCTGCCGAATCCGCGACCGCTGAGCGGACAACTCACTTCGGCTCACTTCGGCGGTGACCCTGCCGGGTTCCGTCGCCGGTTTCGCCGGCCGTAACTCGCTGTTGCCTGGGCGCTTGTCCATTGTGTGATTGGCCGGGCTACTCTGGGATGAGGTTGCTCGGATCTACCTCGACCAACGGCGTGCGTAGCTCGACTTGCCCAGGGTGCGGCAGAACCTGTCCTGAGTGTCCCTGAGTGTCATGGTGGTGGATGTCACCGTCATCGTCGGTCTCGTCGTCGTGGCTACGTTGTCGGGTTCGCGTGATGGGCGTGGCACGGCCGAGGTTGAACGGATCGACCAGGTCGGGGGCGTCTGACGGGAAGGTGCGGGCGTGGTCGCTCAAGGCCGGGGTTCTCCCGCCGAGCCCGGTGCGGGCCGGGCCGGTGCAGGTGGCGGCACGGACCACGTCCCCTTCGAGGACGATCCGCGGCCTGGGGCGAGCCGTTCCGGGGGGGCTGTCAGTGGTCCCAGGCAGTCGGTCGGGGTGGGCCGTCCGCGGCAGGCCGGCGCCCGCCTGGTGACCTTCGGGAACCTGCGCACCGGCGGCCCGCGAACAGACCCGGGCGCGGCACCCCCGCCCGTTCCGCCGCAACCGGCCGCCCCGAGTTCTTCCCGCTTCTCGCCGGACGGCTTCCCGCCGGGTTACGGCCCGCCGGCTGATGGCCCGCCAAGCCACGGTCCGGTCGGTTATGGTCCGCCGGTTTACGGCTCTCCGGGAGCCGGTCGTACCGGCGGCGATCCGTCCGGATTCGACCCCGCGGACATGGTGACCGCTCCGGCTACGGACGGCCCGGTAAGGCCGGCCCCCGCCGGCCCGCGCTCCGCCAGGCCGCAGCCCCCCGGACCCCGGCGTGACCGGACGCCGCCGCCCTTCTCGTCCGGGGTGGACGACGACGAGCTCACGACGCGGCCGTCGGTGGGCCGGCCGCCGGGCCCCGCGAGGCCGTCCGGGCTGGAGCACGCGAGAGCGGCTGGACCAGCGCCCGTGAGAGCGGCTGGACCAGCGCCCGTGAGAGCGGCCGGGCCGGCGCCGCGGAGGGTGGCCGAGCTGGAGCCCGTGAGCACCACGGGCTACCAGGAACGGGTCGCCGACCATCCCCCCGACGGGTACTCCGTACCGGGCGCGGGGTACTCCGTGCCGGGCGCGGGGCACCGCGGGGTGCCGGACGAGGGCTACCGCCGGCCGGGTGAGCTGCACGAGCCGCCCCGCAGGTTCGGCCATGATCCCGACGAGGCGCCCGCGCCCGCCCCCCTGCGCCGCCGGAACCCGGTGCTGACGCTGGTCAAGATCGTCCTGGTCGGCGCGATGATCGTCATCGGCGTCTCGGTGGGCCGTGTGCTGGCGCTGCCCGGCGATCAGGGCAGCCTGTCCCGCATGGCGGACTGGGCCCGCGACAACCACCTCTCGGTCGTCGTGGACCAGGTCGACCGCCTGCGGTGACCGATCCGCGAACGGACCCCCTCGATCCAACCGGCAGTGCCGCTGAGCTGTGGGAAACCGTCGGCACGCCAGGCTCCGGGCAGGCGGCCTCCGGGCAGGTCCGCGCTTACACCCCGTCCGGTGAGGCGGCTACCGTCATCAGGATGTCCCCGTCGACAGGCCGCGTCCCGGGCCCGCCCGGAACGCTCGCCCACTGGCTGCGCGCGCTGCCGGACGACACCCTGGTCCGGCTGTTCAGACTCCGGCCCGATCTCGCCACCCCGCCCCCGCCGGACTTCGACATCCTCGCGGCGCGGCTGGAGATCCGCGGCAGCGTGAGCCGGGCGCTGGAGCGGCTGGACACCTTCACCCTCGAGGTCGTCCAGGCGCTGACGCTGCTGCCGAGCCCGGTCTCCGTGGCCGAGCTGACCGCCTTCTGCGGCGGGCTCGACCTGCGTGCCGCCCTCGAGAGCCTGCGGGAGCGGCTCGTCGTCTGGGGCCCGGACGAGGCGTTGCGCCTGGTCGGCGTCGCCTTCGACCTGCTGGGTGAGCGTCCGCTCGGGTTGGGGCGGCCGGTGCGGGCGTGCCTGGCCGGCTACCGGCAGGCGCAGCTCGCCCGGGTGGCGGCGGCCGTGGGGCTGCCCGACGCGGTGTCCGACGGGTTGTCCGCCAGCTCGGGCGGCCTCGGCGACTCGGACGACTCCGATCTCGACTCCGAATTCCACCTCGGTGCCGGCAGCCATCCCGTCCGGCGCGAGAGCATGATCGAGATGGTGTCGGCCGCCTTCGCGGACCCCCACCGCGTCGCCGCCCTGCTCGACGGGTGCTCGGCGCGGGCGCGGCGGCTGGCCGAACGGCTCGCTGCCGGCCCGGCGCTGGGCGCCACCAGCGACGCCGAACGTCTGCTGAGTGTGTCCTCCGCCCGCAGCCCCGTCGAGGAGCTGCTGGCCCGCGGGCTGCTCATCGGCATCGAGCCGGGCACCGTCGAGCTGCCCAGGGAGGTCGGCCTGGTGCTGCGCGGCGCCGACCAGGCCGGGCCGCTGCATCCCGAGCCGCCTGAGGTCACCGGCCGCGAGGTGGGGGCGGGCGCCGTCGACCCGGCCGCCGCGCTGGCCGCCGACGCGCTGGTCCGCGCGGTCACCACGCTGCTCACCGCCTGGGGGAGCACCCCGGTCACCCCGCTGCGCACCGGCGGGCTCAGCGTGCGCGACCTCAAGAACAGCGCCCGGCTGATGGACGTCCCCGAGACCGAGGCGGCCGTCGTCATCGAGGCGGCGGCCGCGGCCGGGCTGGTCGACCTGACACCCGGCACCGACGTCCAGTTCGTGCCGACCAACGTCTACGACCGGTGGTGCACCGAGACGGTGGCCATGCGGTGGGCCGTCCTCGCCGAAGGGTGGCTGCGCTCGCCGTCGGCGGCCTGGCTGGTCGGCGGGCGCGACGAGCGCGGCCGGCAGATCGCCGCGATGTCCCTCGACGCCCGCCGTCCCGGCGCCCCGGACCTGCGCGCCGATGTGCTGCGCGCCGTCGCCGCCGCGCCGGAGGGCGTCGCGCCCACCCCCGAGTCGGTGCGCGCCCGCCTGGCCTGGCGTTCCCCGCGCCGGACGGGCCCGCTGCTCGACGGGATGATCGGTGGGACGCTCACCGAGGCCGAGGTGGTCGGGTTCACCGGGCGTGGCGCGCCCAGCGCCCTCGGGCGGCTCGTCGCGCGCCGGCTCGCCGCCGCCGAGGCCGACGACCCGGGACGTGGCTCCGGCAGGTCCCCGGCGGCCGACGAGGGGCTGTGTCGCCTGCTCGCCGACGCGATGGCCCCGCTGCTGCCCGAACCCGTCGAGGAACTGCTCATCCAGACCGACCTGACGGCCGTCGCCCCCGGCCCGCTCGTGCCGCGGGTCGCCGCCGAACTGTCCCGGATGGCCGACATCGAGTCCGCGGGCGCGGCCACCGTGTACCGCTTCACCGAGAGCTCGCTGCGGCGCGCGATGGACGCCGGCAGCTCCGCCGACGACCTCCACGACCTGCTGGGCCATCTCGCCCGTGGCGGCGTCCCGCAGTCGCTGACCTACCTGATCGACGACACGGCCCGCCGGCACGGGCGGCTGCGGTCCGGGCCGGCCGCCTCCTACCTGCGCTGCGACGACACCGCGCTGCTCACCGAGGTCGTCGCGTCCCGGCGCACCCAGGCCCTCGCGATGCGCCGGGTGGCCCCGACGATCGTCATCTCCTCCCTACCGGTGTCCGACCTGCTGGAAGGACTGCGCGCGGCCGGTTTCGCCCCGGTGGCGGAGGCCCCGGACGGGCGCATCGTGCTGGCCCGCCCGGAGGTGCACCGCACCCCCGCCCGCGCTCGCCCGCCCGCCGCGGAGTCCGTCCCGACCAGGTCGAACCAGCTGCGCGACGTCGTCCGTCTGGTGCGCCGGGGCGACGACAGCACCCGCGCCGCGCGGGCGGCGCAGGACGCCGCGGGGGCGCAGCTCGGGCTCGCACGCTCCGCCCCGGTGATCCTGGTGATGCTGCAGGGCGCGGTCCGGGACCGCCGGCGCGTCCTGCTCGGCTATGTCAACCAGCAGGGGACTCCCAGCGACCGGGTCGTGCGCCCGACGCTGCTGGAGGGCGGTTGGCTCACCGCGTGGGACGAGCGCAGCGAGGCTCCCCGCCGCTTCGCACTGCACCGGGTGACCGGGGTGGCCGACATCGACGACCCGTTCGGCGGACCGCCGGTGCCCGACGTCGGCGACTGGGTGGTTCCGCCGGCGGCCGACGACCTGCCCGGCCCGCGCTGACCGGTCGGGTTGTACCCGTACGCTGGTGGCGGGCCCGTGGTGACTGCGCGGCGGGCTGGCGGAGGGTACCTGCCGCCGCCGGTTTGTATCGACGGGTGCCGGTCGTACGACGGGTGCCGGTTGCACCGACGGGCGCGGTGGCGCGGAACACGCGGAAGGCGGTGGCGGCTTGCCGGATGGTCCCCTGATCGTCCAGTCGGACAAGACCCTCCTGCTGGAGGTCGATCACCCGCTCGCCTCGGAGGCACGGGCGTCGATCGCGCCGTTCGCGGAGCTGGAGCGCTCGCCCGAGCACGTGCACACCTACCGGGTGACGCCGCTCGCGCTGTGGAACGCCCGCGCGGCCGGGCACGACGCCGAGCAGGTCGTCGACGCCCTCGTCCGCTACTCGAGGTACGCCGTCCCGAACGCGCTGCTGGTCGACGTCGCCGACACGATGGACCGTTACGGGCGCCTCCGGCTGGAGAACGACCCCGTGCACGGCCTGGTGATGCGCGCGCTGGACAGGGCCGTCCTGACCGAGGTGACCAGGGCCAAGCGGGTAGCGCCCATGCTCGGTGCCCGGGTCGACGACGACACCGTGGTCGTGCACCCGTCCGAGCGCGGCCGGCTCAAGCAGGCACTGCTCAAGGTCGGCTGGCCCGCCGAGGATCTCGCTGGCTACGTCGACGGCGAGAAGCACGAGATCGTGCTGCGCGAGGAGGGGTGGTCCCTGCGGGACTACCAGAAGGGCGCGGTGGCCGGCTTCTGGGAGGGCGGCTCCGGTGTCGTGGTCCTTCCCAGCGGCGCGGGCAAGACGGTCGTCGGCGCCGCGGCGATGGCCCGCGCCGGCGCGACCACGCTGATCCTGGTCACCAACACCGTCGCCGGTCGGCAGTGGCGCACCGAGCTGCTGCGGCGGACCACGCTGACCGAGGACGAGATCGGCGAGTACTCCGGCGAGCGTAAGGAGATCCGTCCCGTCACCATCGCCACGTACCAGGTGATGACGGCCCGCCGGAAGGGCGAGTACCTGCACCTGGAGCTGTTCGGCGCGCGTGACTGGGGTCTGATCGTCTATGACGAGGTCCACCTGCTGCCCGCCCCGGTCTTCCGGATGACGGCGGACATCCAGTCCCGCCGTCGCCTGGGGCTGACCGCCACGCTCATCCGCGAGGACGGCCGCGAGGGGGACGTGTTCTCCCTCATCGGGCCGAAGCGCTACGACGCTCCGTGGCGCGACATCGAGGCCCAGGGCTGGATCGCGCCGGCGGAGTGCACGGAGGTCCGGGTCACCCTCACCGACGACGAGCGGATGACCTACGCCGTCGCCGAGCCGGAGGAGCGGTACAAGGTCTGCTCCACCGCGCACAGCAAGAGCCTGGTCGTGCGCCGGCTCGTCGAGCGCCATGCCGACGACCGGGTGCTGGTCATCGGCGCCTACCTGGACCAGCTCGACGAGCTGGGGCGCCTGCTCGACGCGCCGGTGATCCAGGGCTCCACTCGCAACAAGGAACGCGAGCGGCTCTTCGAGGCCTTCCGGACCGGCGAGATCACGACGCTGGTCGTGTCAAAGGTCGCCAACGTCTCCATCGACCTGCCGGAGGCGGGGGTGGCCATCCAGGTCAGCGGCACCTTCGGTTCCCGCCAGGAGGAGGCCCAGCGCCTCGGCCGGGTGCTGCGGCCCAAGGCGGACGGCCGCTCCGCGCACTTCTACACCGTGGTCTCCCGGGACACCCTCGACCAGGAGTACGCCGCACACCGTCAGCGCTTCCTGGCCGAGCAGGGCTACGCCTACACCATCGTCGACGCCGACGACGTGGCCTGACCCACGTCGGCCGGCCGACGTGGCCTGACGGCCGGGATGGTCAGTCGTCGGGCGGGTCGATGAGCTCGGCCGGGGTCACCGTCACCGGGAACGGCCGCAGGACGCTGAGTTCCTCGTCGCCGCACACGATGCCGGCCGGCACGTAGTCGCGGCCGACCAGCTCGAACGCCTCGATCGTCGCCGAATCCGGGTCGACGAGCCAGCACACGGGAACCCCGTGCTCCCGGTACACGTCGAGCTTCAGCGTGCGGTCGTAGCGGCGGGTGCTGGCGTCGGCGACCTCGACCACGCCGAACGGCGTCTCGGTGATCCGCCGCCGGTCGGGGTCGCCGACCGCGACCACGACCACGTCCGGCACGAGCAGGCACCGGGGCGACAGCTCGACCTGGACGCCGGTGAACACCTGTGCGCCCGAGGTCGCCGCCTGGGCGAGCAGCGCCCGCAGCCGATCGGTGACCCGGGCCCGCAGCGGAGTCGGCCAGGGGCGGGTGACACACAGCCCGTCGAGCACCTCGACGCGCGCGTCCTCCAGGGCCGTCGCGTCGAGATCCGCGACGGACACCGGCGGGGCCGGCAGCGTAAGGGTCGGGCGGTGGGATCGCAGTGGGGTGGGAGCCTGAACCACAGTGCTCATCGTGCCCGTTGCTCCGTCCGCTGTCGAAGGTGTGGGTGTCGACCCGCCGATGACGCACGTCGGCGCGCCGGGGCGCAGTCGTCCGGTTGTCGTCTGCCAGTGCTCCCCCGATGATCCTCCGTGGACGGACTTGCGGCCGCGCGGCGAGGTTGGGACGCCCACGGATTGTCCGGGTCGTCCGGGCCGGGCGCTTCGGACCGCCGAGCACCCGATGGTGCTTGCCGCACTGGCTCCTTCGGTGTGGGAGAAGCGGTCCGATAACGGGGCCTAAGTCCAGAAAGGCCGATTTCATACCGTGATCTGTGTCCTGGTGAAGCGCCGACCTCTTGTTGATCTAATTACTCCCTGGTAACTTCACGTCCAGTCGATCAGGGCTGGCTCGTCCGGCCCGGGACCGACCGGGGCGACTCTTTGCGGTATCCCTTCTCCGGCCGCCTGGGAGCGGCTGGAGGGAGATTCCGTGGGAGATGCCTCGCACCGCGGGAACTGACCGCGCCGGCTCCGTCCCCAATCGGCGCATCCCGCGGGCGGTCACCCGCCGCCGTGGCACCTCCCACCCGGCGGCCGGGTGACCGACTACCACACCCCCGGACCACCACGCTCCCGGACCACCGTCCCGGCTCGAGTTTCCGGGCTGCCGGCGGAAGAAGCCCCGGGCTGCCCGGAAACGCCGAAGGGCGGCCCCGGCCGTGGCCGGGACCGCCCTTCGGTGCTCGCCAGAGAGCGTGGGGGAAGAGGACTCAGAAGTCCATCTCGCCGCCGCCGCCCGGCATGGCCGGGGCCTTGTCCTTCTCCGGCTTGTCCGCGATGACGGCCTCGGTGGTGAGGAAGAGGCCGGCGATCGACGCGGCGTTCTGCAGCGCCGAGCGGGTGACCTTCGCCGGGTCGATGATCCCGGTGGCGACCATGTCGACGTACTCGCCGGTCGCCGCGTTCAGGCCGTGCCCGGTCGGGAGGTTGCGCACCTTCTCGACCACGACGCCGCCCTCGAGACCGCTGTTGAACGCGATCTGCTTGATCGGCGCCTCCAGGGCGAGACGGACGATGTTCGCACCGGTGGCCTCGTCGCCGGAGAGGTCGAGCTTCTCGAAGGCGCTGGTCGCGGCCTGCAGGAGCGCGACGCCACCACCGGCGACGATGCCCTCCTCGACCGCGGCCTTCGCGTTCGAGACGGCGTCCTCGATGCGGTGCTTCTTCTCCTTGAG
>NZ_JALKFY010000001.1:0-75861 GCF_023242985.1 Frankia sp. Mgl5
GGCGGGGGGGGCCCCCCGCCCCCCCGCCGCCCCCGCACGGCCGGGCCCGCGCGGGCCCCGGACACAGCCGGACCCGACAGCCCGGACGGGCGAGGTCCCGGCAGTCCGCCACGGTGCGGGCCAGACCTGTCCGCAGCACGGCACCGGTCGCCGGGACGTCCCGGCGCAGCTCCGACAGGGTCACCAGCATCGCGTCGACGGCGGCCGGTTCGGCGGCGTCCAGTGGAAAGATGTCCAGGGTGACGGTGGCGCCGACCTCGCGGGCGCGGGCGCAGATCTCGGCGGCGTTCCCGTGGGCGATCTTGGCGCCGTCGCGGGGCACGGCCTGGCCGACCGCGGCGAGCCGCAGACTGATGTCGAGATCGTCGGCGATCCCGGCGCGGTCGGCGAGGTCGAGCAGGGTCAGGTAGGAGGCGGTCGTGGCGCTTGCCGCCTCGGCGTCTGTCGCGATGGGCCCGACCCGGTCGATGCTCGCCAGCACCCGGGCGTCCGCGACCTGCGCGGCCCGCGCGAGCGCGTCCACCGGACCGGCTCCCGCACGGTCGAGGCGGTCGACGAGCGCCCTGGCCGCAGGAACCCGTCCGGCCAGCTCACGGGCCCGCCCGGCGGCCGGCGGCCGCTCCACCCGGCGCTGCGTCCCGGGGCGGATCACGGCCGGCTCCGATGCGAACGAGCGCCGGCAACCACCCACGATCGTGACTGTATGGACACAGATAGAAGCCTCACGTAACCGCCGGCCGCTGTCCAACCGAACGGCCATCCGGATTACCGCAGCCGGCGACCAGGATTTCGCCAGCGGTGATCCAGTTCGCCGGGGCCGGTCACCCACCACCGCGGCGGGCCACCCCCGTCGGGCGCCTCCCACGGGGCACAGAGAGAGTAGGACTCATGACCAGCCTCCTCCTCGGACCCATGCACCGGTATGCCGGCGACCGCCACGTGTCCGTGTGGGTGGAGACCGACGAGCCCTGCACCGTCGAGATCCGGTCCGGGCTCGGGCCACGCGCGGCGGCGCCGACCTTCGCCGTCGCCGGGCACCACTACGCGCTGGTCGTGGTCGACGGCCTCGAGCCGGGCACGGCCTACCCGTACGAGGTCTGGCTCACTGCGGCGGGCGTGCCATCGCCCGACCAGGCGGTGTGTGTCTGGCCCGAGGAGGGCAGCCCGCCCAGCCTGCTGCGGCCGGTGGGTGGCGACCGTCCCGTCCGGCTGGTGTTCGGCTCGTGCCGGGTGACCGCGCCGCAGGAGAAGCCGTACACGCTGTCCCCCGGCGAGGACCCGCGTGGCCTGGGCACCGACGCGCTGCACGCCCTCGCCCTGCGCATGACCGAGACCCCGCCGGACACCTGGCCCGACGCGCTGCTGCTCCTCGGCGACCAGGTCTACGCGGACCACGTGTCGCCGGCGACCGCGGTCCGCATCCGAGCCCACCGTGACGTCACGGTGCCACCCGGCGAGGAGATCGCGGATTTCACGGAGTACGCCTGGCTGTACCAGGAGGCCTGGTCACAGCGGGAGATCCGTTGGCTGCTCTCGACCGTCCCGACCGCGATGATCGCCGACGACCACGACGTCCGCGACGACTGGAACATCTCTGCCGCCTGGCGCGCCGAGATCCGGTCGCAATCCTGGTGGGACACCCGGATCACCAGCGGGATCATGGCGTACTGGCTGTACCAGCACCTGGGCAACCTGGATCCGCGGACGCTCGCCGACGACCCGGTGTTCACCGCGGTCACGGCGCTTGCCTCCGGCGGCGAGGACGGCGAGAACCTGCTGCGCACCTTCGCCCGGCGGGTCGACCGGATGCCGGACCTCGGAGCACTCGCGTCCGACCAGGACCACGACACCAGCACCGCGGTCGCCGGCGAGGTCACCGGCGCCGGCCACGACACCGGTGACCTCGCCGGCGAGCGTCCCCCGACGCCGCCGCGCTGGAGCTACCGGTGGGACCTCGGCCGCACCCGGTTGATCGTCATCGACTCCCGCTTCGCCCGCGTCGTCGCCCCCGACGGGACCCGCGCCATGGTGCACGACGCCGACTGGTCCTGGATCCGGGACCAGACCCGGCACACCGGCGAAATCGATCACCTCCTGCTCGGGACGTCCGTGCCGTACCTGCTCACCCCGACGATCCACAACGTCGAGGCGGTGAGTGAGCGCCTGGCCTCCGGCCGCTTCGGACGGGTCGCGGCCGCCGGGGCGGAACGCCTGCGGCAGGCGCTCGACCTCGAGCACTGGGCCGCGTTCAGCCACTCCTTCATCCGGATGACCCAGCTGCTCGGCCAGGTCTCGACCGGTGAGCACGGCCCGGCTCCCGCGAGCGTCGTCGTGCTGTCCGGGGACGTCCACCACGCCTATCTGGCCAGGGCGGAACCCGCCCGCGATCCGGTCGCGGCGAGTCGGGCACCGGCCGACCCAGCCGCCGGTACGCACCTCACCGCAAGCCATGCCGGCACGACCGGCACCGCCACCAGCAGCGCCATCAGCGCCGCCGGTGGCGAGTCGGCGGTGTGGCAGGCGGTGTGCTCGCCGTTCCGCAACCCACTCGGCCCCGGTATCCGCCGGATCGACGCGCTCTCCCGGCGCCGCCCGCTCGCCGCCGTCTCCAGCCGGGTCGCCCGCCTGCTCGGCATGCGGGGGCAGCCCGTGCGGTGGAAGGTCACCCACGGGCCGTGGTTCGACAGCCAGCTGGCCACCCTCGTGCTCGACGGCCGGCACGCGACCATGCTCCTGGAGAAGACCGAGCCGGACGGCGAACCGGGCGGCCTGGACGAGGTCATGCGCGCGACGCTCAGCTGACCGTCCGGCCGCCGCGGGACGCGGCCGACGCCGGTCAGCCGAAGCGGTAGGGCTGGCCGGTGGCCTCCAGGACCGACATCCACAGATCACCGGCCGGGTCGACCTGGTTGCGCTGGCTGACGGCGAGCGCGATCGGGATGTGGATGAACCGGCGGCGCCAGCGCCCGACGACCATCTCCGTGCGCCCGGACATCGCGGCGTGGACCGCCGCGTGCGCCAGCCGGATCGTGTAGACGTTGTCGTACGGGTTCGCCGCCACGCTGCGGATGTGGTAACTCGGGTCGATGTACTTCAGGTTGAGCTCGGCGCCGCGGGCGGCGAAATCCTCGGTGATCCGCCGGGAGAGCTCCGGGCCGATGTCGTAGAGCTTGCGGTTCCCCGAGGCGTCGGACGACTCGGGCAGGCCGGCGACCAGATCCTGCCCGGCGCCCTCCGCCACGACGACGACGGCATGGCCCCGCTTCTCGACCCGCTGACGGATGTAGGCGAGCAGACCCCGCTCCCCCTCCAGGGTGAAGGGCAGCTCCGGGATGAGCACGACGTCCGCGTCGCTCTTGGCCAGCACCGCGTAACAGGCGATGAAGCCGGAGTGCCGGCCCATCAGCCGGACGATGCCGACCCCGCCGGGAGCCGAGGTCGCCTCGGCGTACGCGGCGCGGATCGACTCGGCGGCCTTCGCGAACGCGGTCTGGAACCCGAAGCTCTGGTCGATGTAGGGGATGTCGTTGTCGATCGTCTTCGGGATGCCGACGACCGCGATCTTCTCCCCGCGCTCGGTGACGATGCGGGAGATCGCCCGCGCGCCGCGCAGCGTGCCGTCACCGCCGATCACGAACAGGATGTTGATGTTCATCCGGGACAGGCAGTCGACGATCTCGGCGGGGTCCTGCTGGCCGCGGGAGGTGCCGAGGATCGTGCCGCCGTCCTCGTCGATGTTCGCCACCCGCTCCGGGGTGAGGTCGACGACACTGTGCCCGTACTTGGCGATGAAACCCTGGTAGCCGTGCCGGAACCCGAAGATCCGGTTCACGCCGTAGTGGTTGGTCAGCTCGAGCACCAGCCCGCGGATGACGTTGTTCAGGCCGGGGCAGAGCCCCCCGCAGGTCACGATCCCCACCCGGGTCTTGGACGGGTCGAAGTAGATCTTGCGGCGCGGCCCGGCGGGCTCGAAGCCCGGCAGCTCGTCCAGCGGCACCTTCCGCGCGGAGATCATCGAGACGGTGTCGTCGAGGAGGACCTTGTCGCCCTCGTCGATGTAGTGCTGGGTCGTCGGCCGCGCGCCGAGCAACGGGAGCAGCGGCGAGTCGATCCGGCACGGACCGAGGCTGCGGACGTCCAACTCGGCGCCGTCGACGGTCAGCGGCTCGTCCACGGCCCCCCGATCCCGACACCGCTACGGTCCCCCGACGCCCGACTGGATCGGACCACGATCGCCCCAGCTCCCTTCCGGTTTCTCGGACCGAGCGTACCGGTTCGGACGACTCACCCACCGGCGCCATCGGCCGGGCAACCCGGTCATCGCGCGGCAGACACCAACCGATCACCACCGCGCAAGGTGGATGGTGCGCAACCGACACCTCGCGGACATAACCGGGGCGACCTCCGGACAGGCCTCCCACCTCCACGGGACGAGGCCCGACGTCCCACGACGCTCCTCGGCGTGCCGACCCACCGACCATCCTGCCTATCTGGACTCTTCCCCCCGTGGCCGTCGCGATGCCACCATCCCCCGCTCCACGAGCAGGAGGCCCGACGACCGTCGGGCCGGGCGACAGCCCCGAGCCGAGTGGACATCCACGGCAAACCCTGGACGTGGTTGATCGACACGCGGGCAGAGGCGTAGGCGGGTGCCGCCGGAGGCACACGGCGAACAGTCCGGCAGCATCTCAGATCGTCAAGCGGTCCCGGCGGTGGCTCGGCGCACCGGACCCTTTCTGTCCGATGGGACGCATCGGATACGGCAGAGAAGTTTCCCATCCGACGTCCCAGGCGGTCTCCAACAACTGGTCTACCGTGTTCCGGTTCCGTGACCGTCGGCTGGAGCACCGCGACCGTCAGCCGGAACATCATCCTCCAGAACTCCACAGAGAAACTGGAATCTCGCATTTCTCTCAAACCTGTGATAACAGTTTGACTAGGAACCGAAGCGCGGACGCCGAAAATATCCGAGCCGCGAGACCGAACTCATCGCCCGGACGGTCCACCATGGGAATGCCAGACCAGCTGGAGGCGGAGACCCGGCCATGACTATTCGAGCTGACGAACGCCATCCCGGCGATCGACCCGGCGCTCGCCTGGCCCTCAGACACGGCACCGCGGTACTCGACTGGTACTGGTACCACCGACCCGGCGCTGAGCCGAAAGGCGTGCTCGACAACGCGATCGACCTGCTGGCCAAGGCGGTGCGTACACTGCCCAGCCACCCTTCCGTCATGCTCAATCTAGGCACGCTCCTGGCCGTACGCTTCGCCCTGCACAGCTCGGATCCGGAGGACCGCGACGAGGCCATCGCCCTGTTCGAACAGGTCGCCCTCACAGAAGGCGCCGACTCCGACGAGACGATGGCAGCCAGGTTCCAGCTGGTCCAACTTCTGCTGTCCCGCGCCGCTCCAGGCGGTCCCTTCGACAACTTCGGCCCAGCCGCCGAAGCCGCCGTCTCCGGCACGCTGGAGCCGAGCCTTCTGCGTCACACGCGGATCGGGACCGTCGACTGGTCCAGTACGGCCGAACGCGATGTACAGCGAGCGACCACGCATCTGCGCACCCTTGAGTCCGGCGACGTCAAACGTGAGGATCTTCGGGGAGCGATGCACGCGATGTCCGGCGCGGTGACAGTGCTGCGCGGAATGATGAGCAGTCCCGCGGGCACCGGCAGGTGGGCGCCACGGGCTGCCGCCACCCCCGCCTCCGGAGCGATACCCGGCGCGACACCTGCCGCGGCTGCCGAGCCGTACTGGGACGAGGAGGCCGCCGGGCACTTCGTGGCCGCCGTGCGGTCGTTCACCGGATCCCCCAAGCCTGACGACCCGGAACCCCTGGTACCTCTACTCGAGGTCTTTGCCGAGCTGTTCCAGACCAAGATGCGCCGACCCTCCTCCATCAAGGACCTGGACATCACAATCGCGGATATGGACGCCTTGCTGGCGCGATCGACCGTCAACCATCCACTGGTCGGCGAGGTCCGGGAAAATCTCGGAGTGGCACTAATCAGCCGGGCAATGATCAACGGATCGGGTGAAGATTTTTCCCGTTCCCTCGAATTATTTCTACTGAATCTCGCCGAGACGGACCGAACCGACCCTCAAAGGGACCGCATGCAGCGCCTGCTTGCCGCGGCGACGCTTTCCGCAGGTGTCTTCGGCATGGATCCGGGCGGGTTCGGTGCGGCTGCCCAGGTCTCCCGGCACCTGCTCACGGAACGGGAGGATCCAGAGCCGGAGCCAGGCAGCGAGCAGGCAGCGCGCCTGGCCGGAGACCGGTTCATCGAAGCCGCGGTGGACCTGCTGTCCACCGCTTCCGAGCAGGGTGACGTGGCGAGAAGCGAGGCGATGGCTCTGCTGGAACGGGCCTACCACGATCTTCCGGTGGCGGATGACCTGAGCCCGATGGTCGCAGGGCTGATCGGCGCGGCCCTGGTCGGGCGCGGCGGCCGGAGCGGCGGTCTCAATGATCTCGGCGTCGGCACGGATTTCATGGAGCAGGCGCTGGCGACTCTCTGCTGGCAGCGCGACAATGGTCTGCAGGTGGCAGACCTGGACATCGCACACGTCACCGCGCTGCGGGCCTTCGCGGGGCTCACCGCCGCCCTCAAACAGGCGGGCGTACCCGGATCCGGCGGGGAATCGGCTACCAGAAATATCGAGGAGGCTACGACAGCTCTGGAACGGGCCGTCGAACTGTTACCGGCCGAGTACTTCCTGCTCCCCAGAGTCTGTTACCTCCGTGCGGTCGGCATCCTGTGGGTGGGTCTCGCCCGGGGCGACGACACCGGAATCCGCAACGCACTGACGCTGCTTGAGCAGGCAGCGGAGGGCGTTCCCGAGGGATCGCCGTCATGGCTACGCCGGGACGTACACACCGCCACCATGCTCGTGGCGATCATCCGCGGCGCGCTGGACCGTGACGTTGCCTCGCTGGACGCTGCCATCGAGCGGATGCGAGAGCTGATCAGCTCCGATGACCCGCGCTCCACGGAACAGGGGCGGCCGCACCAGGAACTGGCGCAGCTCCACCGACTGCGCCACGCGATCGGCAAGGATCCGAACGATCTCAACCAAGCTGTGGAGAGGCTACTCATCGCGGTCTCGTCGGGCACGGGTGATCCAGGAGTTTCCGGTGCGGCCGATACCCAGTGGGCACTGCACAAGTTGCTGCGACTGCGTGGAGCGCACGGGGACCGGCCCCGCGGCGAACAGGCAGGCCTTGAGGCGCTGCGGGCCGGTGTCGCCGATGTACTCCTTCAGAACGGCGTCGCGGACCGTCTTGCCAGGGCCAAGCACACGACCGCGCTGGCGGGCGACTTCAGCCGCTGGGTGCTGCGCGACCGCTTCGGCCGCGACGACGCCGCGGCGGCGACCGCCTGGACGGCGCTCGAGCTTGGCCGTGGCCTGGTGCTCTATGCGGCGACCGCGGCTGCGACCACAGCGGACCTGCTCGATGACGCGGGCCACGGCGAAATCGCCGATCGGTGGCGTGCCACCCCGCCGCGGCCAGCACCACGGATGACCACCACGGCGAGCCCGAACGCGACGGAGGACATCGCTCGCCTCGTCCTTGAAATGCCGAGCGACCTGCGGTTGCGCGCCCTGGACGCCTTGCGTCAGGCGCCGGCCGGATCCGTGCTCACCACGCTGCTGGACGGGCCGGCCCTCGACGACGTCCTCGAGGCCATGCAGAACAGTGGCGTCGCGGCGACGGTTCACCTACTGCCCGGCAACGGCACCGAACCGGGCCACGCGTTGTTGCTGAGTGCGGAGGGTCGATGGAGTGTCCTGGATCTTCCAGATCTGGTCGACGAACCTGGCTGCGCGCTCGACGACTACGCCACCGCGCACCGCGCTTATCTGACGCTCGGGGCTCGTGAGGACACCGCGGCCCGCAGCCGCTGGCGCGAAGCGCTGGACCGGTTGTGCGGCTGGGCCTGGGATGCCGCCATGGGAGAGGTACTCGGCTGTTTCGCGCCTGGGGTTCCCGGCGTTTCGGGAGATCCGGTGCGTCTCGTGCTGGTGCCGTGTGGGCGGTTGGGCATGGTTCCCTGGCACGGAGCCCGGGGATCGGTCGCAGGCGAGCGGCGGTTCGCCGTCCAGGATGCGGTGATCTCCTACGCTGCGACCGCCCGGCAGTTCGTGGAGACGGCTGGCCGGATCCTGCCGCTGCCGGGGTCCCGTCCGGTCATCGTCGCGCCCCATCCCGAACTCGCGTTCGCCCGCGCCCTCGCCCGTGGCCTGGCGCGCTCGACATACCCAGACACCCTCCTGTACGGGCCCGCGATGTCCGGGCGACCCGGACGGGGAACGCCCGACGAGGTCCTCGCCCACATGCCCGGCGGCACGCAGCCCTCGTCCCTGCTGCAACTGGGCACACACGCCCGGGTCTGCCCGGACCCGCTGCAGTCCTACCTGTCACTGGCCGCGGGCGAGCGGCTCACCGTAGAGCGAATCCTCGAGCAGGGCGAACGCGATGCCCATCGCCCGCGCGGGGCCGGTAGCGCCGGCGCGGACGCGGCGGGGCTGGTCGTAATGCCCGCATGCGGCAGCGACCTCAGCGACGTCGACCATGATGAGGCCCTCGCCCTGTCCACAGCGCTGCTGGCAGCCGGCTGGGCCGGGGTGGTCGCGGCACGCTGGAATGCTCTGGACCTGCGCACGTCCATCATGATCTACATGTTTCACCATTTCCTCGGCGAGCTAGCCGACAGCGAGGGCGCAGTACTGCCAGCGGACGCGCTGCGCCTTGCCCAGCTGTGGATGCTGGACGAAAACCGCTCGGTTCCCGACGGGATGCCGCTGCTGTTGGCCCAGCCCACCCGGCAGGCACATCCAGGGGGCGAACACGAGGATCTCGAACTCGACGATCCCTATTCCTGGGCAGTCCTCTCGGCGCAAGGACGCTGACCTCGGCGCGCTGGTTCAGCGATCACGAAGGCGCGAGAGATCCGGCAACAGGGCACCAGACAGGTAGCGCCGGGCCAGGTCGCCCGCGCCCCGAACATACGCGGCGACGTCCGGGACGGCGTCAGAGTGCGGATGCGTGCCGAGCCAGGCGACAAGCAGCAACCGACGCAGCACGACGAAGGTTGGCACCATCGCCAGATCCCGCCGCCCGAGCGGGCGGTGGGAACGGTATCCCTCGATCCAGGACTCGACCAGGGCCGGCAGAGCGGGACTGTCCTCGATGAATGACAGAGCCGCGGCGAGATCGTAGAGATGCCAACCGAAACCGCAGTCGTCAAAGTCGATCACGTGGACCGTCTCAGTCGGCCGCCGGGCATCCGGGTGCCCGGGGCCGGGGCCGGGGCCGGGGCCGGGGCCACAGTCAGGATCCATGGACGGCCGAACCACGAGTAGGTTGGCCAGCCGCATGTCGGCGTGGATCAGACCGAAGCGGTCGGGCCCACGCCCATACTCGACAAGATCGCGCTTTATCGCCGCCGCAGCCCGCTCCAGCAGAGTGATCACGGACGCCGCCGCGTCAGGCAACGCCGCCAACGCCCCGGCCCGCCAATCCCCCCATCGACCGCCAGAACCGAGTGTCGTCCGCCAGGACCAGGTGAAACGGCTGAACCCGGTGGGAAGCGGCCAGCGACGCGCATGCTCGTGCATCCGACCGGCGATGTCACCGAGGTCACCGAACGACGAGACGAGCCCGGCGGTGTCACCGGGATCGGGCGAGACGCCCTCAACCCACTCGAACAGCACCGCGTGCCGAACCGCGCCCCCGGACCGGACGGTGGTCACCGCCGATCCGGACCGGTTCATCACCGCCGCGGGCGTGGCGATGACTCCTTCCGACCGAAGCGCTGACGCCCATGCCAGCTCGGCGGCGATCTCGGCACCATCGTGATATTCCGGCCGGTGCAGCCGCAGCGCCCAGCGACGGCCTCCCACGACGTCATCGATCCGGTACGTCACGTTCTCCGAAATATTGATCAGGACCGGCACCGGTGCAGGCCCCAGGTCGTAGGCAGCCAGGACGTCGGCCAGCACCATGGTGAGCTCGAGTAGCCCACCGGTGACCGTGCTGCTCCCGCCGCCGGGTTCGCCGGTCCCCACCCTGTACGACCCCCTTCCCCGACCGCGCGCGGACTGCCTTTCCCCCGTGAACGCTAGACGAGTGATCCGGGTGGCGTACGGCAGAGTTCCGGCCGGACAGATCGTACGTCCCGGCCGGTAGATGAATGATTCGGAGTGACCAAGCAGTCCAGGACTTCGTGCCTGGCATCGCCCGGCGCACGAATCACAGGTCCAAGGGCCGTCCCATACGACCGTGATCCGAGATCACTCGGACAGGCATTGAAGGCTTCCGTGAACGAGCTCGACGGAGGCGCAGTTGCGGGCCCAGAAAATCACAGCACAATTCCAATAAATCCCGCCGAGCGCGGCGTCGGACGATATCATTGGGATACGCACTCCGAGGGGAGCCGACATGACCGTTCCCATCACCCCCACCCCCGTGGCCACGCCCGCCCTGTGCCTGCGTTGCGGCCGCGCGCTCACCAGCCCGCTCAGCGTCGCCGTGGGGCTCGGGCCCGGGTGCACGCGCCACATCCGCCACACCGCGCCGACCCTCACCGGCTACTCCGACCGGCAGCTCGAGGATGCTCTCGAGCTGCTCGAGCTCGGCGGCCTCACCCCACTGCGCGGTCGCCGGGTCTGGCTCACCGTCGGCCATCGCGGCGCCACCTATCGAACCGCCGTCACCGGGCACTGCACCTGCGTCGCGGGGCTGCACGGAAAGCCGTGCCATCACGCGGCCGCCGTTCACCTCGTCGCCGCATAGCCGACGGTCCAGCCATCCGCCCGCGGCGAATTCCGGCGGAATTCGCCGCGGGCGGCAATCTGGTTTCGGTGCCGGTCAGTCTGGTTTCGGCCCCCGGTCAGCAGGTCCCGTCCGAATACCCCACCACCACTCCGGCCCGGTCGATGACGAGGACGTCGACCGTCACCGGCGCCTCGCGCAGGACCTCGCAGGCGGTCCTGCGCGCGCCGGCGGCGATGAGATCACCGAGAGCTATCCCCGCGTCGGCGCAGATCCGCAGCGCGCCGAGAGCGGTGTTGGCTCCGAGGATCGCGGCCTGAAGATCCGCGCCCGCTCCGGCGGAGCGGGCGAGCGCGGCGAGGCCGGCGAGGTCGACCTGCGAGCGACCGGAGTGCAGGTCGAGGTGTCCGGCGGCGAGTTTCGCCAGCTTGCCGACCCCACCGACGACCGTCAGCCGCGGGATCGGATGACGCCGCAGGTACTTGAGCACGGCGCCGGCGAAGTCACCCATGTCGAGCAGGGCTTCGTCGGGAAGCCCGTACCGGTCGCGGGCGACCTGCTCCGAGGTGCTGCCGGTGCACGCGGCCACATGCCGGTGCCCGGCCGCACGGGCGACGTCGATGCCGCGGCGAATGCTGTCTATCCACGCGGAGCAGGAATAGGGGACGACTATTCCGGTGGTGCCGAGGATCGACAGCCCCCCGAGGATTCCCAGCCGCGGGTTCCAGGTTCGGGTCGCCAGCTCCGCTCCGCCGTCCACACCGATCTCGATCTCGACGTCGACGGCGGCGGTACTGGCCCTGGCCGTGGTTCCGGCGGTGTGCGCGGGGTCGTCGCCGTGTGCCGCGGCGACTTCGGCGACGGCGGCGCACATCATCCGGCGCGGAACCGGGTTGATCGCCGGCTCCCCCACCGCCAGCGGTAGGCCCGGCCTGGTCACCGTGCCCACTCCCACGCCGGCGCGGAACACCACGCCGGTTCCCGGCGATCCGCGGCGGATGGACGCCGTCACGACGGCGCCGTGCGTGACGTCGGGGTCGTCCCCAGCATCCTTGATCACGGCCGCGGTGGCCGAGTCGGGCCCGAGCCACTCGCGGGCCAGCGCGAACGCGGGCCGGGCCCCGCCGGGCAGGGTGATGGTCACCGGATCGGGGAACTCGCCGGTCAGCAGGGCGGTATAGGCGGCCGTCGCCGCCGCCGTCGCGCAGGCGCCGGTGGTCCAGCCGTACCTCAGCGTGCCGCGATCGGAGCCGGACCGCCGGCCCGAGCGTCCGCCGGCGGTCCCCGGCGCGGACGCACTTCCCGATTCCGATCCCGGCTCGGATGCCGGCGCGGACTCACGTCCCACCCCCGGTACCGGCCCGGACGCCGGATCGGGAGCCGGTTCCATCTCCACCGGTCCGGTCAGTCCGCGTCGCGGGCGAGGGCGTTCACGGCCGCCGCGGCCATCGCGCTGCCGCCGCGCCGGCCGTGCACCACGAGGTGCTCGAGCCCGCTCGGATGGGCGGCCAGGGCCTGCTTGGACTCCGCCGCCCCGACGAAACCGACCGGCACCCCGACGACGGCGGCCGGCCGGCCGGCTCCGTCCTCGACCAGTTCGAGCAGGCGGAACAGCGCGGTCGGGGCGTTGCCGACGACGACCACCGCCCCGTCGAGACGGTCGCGCCACAGCTCCACCGCGGCGGCGGTGCGGGTGGTCCCCGAGTGCCGCGCGAGCTCCGGGACCCGCGGGTCCGAGAGCGTGCAGATGACGGGGTTGTCCGCGGGCAGCCGGCGGCGGATCACCCCGGCGGCGACCATCGCCGTGTCGCAGAGCACCGGCGCGCCGCCGACGAGCGCGGCCCGCGCCGCGGCGGCCACCCCGGGAGAGAACGCGACGTCACGCACGAGATCGACCATCCCGCAGGAGTGGATCATGCGTACGACGACGTGGGCGAGGTCGGCGGGCAGGCCGGTCAGGTCCGCCTCGGCCCGGATCGTCGCGAACGACAGGCGGTAGATCTCGTCGGCGTCGCGCAGGTAGCCGGTCATCGGGCGGCGATCAGGCCGATCAGGCGGGCGAGCACCCGCGGAGCATATGTGGGCAGGTCGCCGTGCGCACCCGACCCGGCGGCGGCCTCCGCAACGGTTATGTCGGTGCGGCGCCGTATCGTCGCGGTGTCCCGCCAGCCCGGCCCGTGCGGGCGGACGGGGCGCTCCGCGCCACCTGACCCACCCGCCGGAGGAGTCCGATGTCCGCCCTCGACCTGGTCAAGAGCCGTTCGCTCCGCCTGCTCGACTACCTGGCCGCGCTCGCCACCGACCTGCGCGGTGCGCCGCGCCGCCGCCTGGCCGAGTACGCGCCGGTGCCGGTGCTGCCGCGTGACGTGCCGGTGCACGCGGCCGTGCGGCTCGGCCCCGGCGAGACGCGGGCGAGCTGGCTGGAGGTCGGCAAGGTCGCCGCCCCGGAGCCGCCACGGGTCCCCCGGGAGCTGTATCCCTACATCGGCGGGGTGGAGGTGCTGCCGGACGCGCCACCGGCGCTGCCGGTCGATCTGCCCGAGCGGGCGGCCGGGCGCGGTGAGGATCCCGCCGCCGTCACCCGCGCCCATGCCCGGTGGGTTCACGACTCCTGGCAGCCCTGGGCGGCGCCGGCCCGGGCGGCCCACGCCGCCCGGCAGCTCTACGAGCGGCTGTTCGACCTGCGGTTGCGGCATGCCGCTGACACCGCCGGGCTGCAGCTCGTCTGGGGCCACTCGGTGCTGAGCTGGCAGCCGGCCGCGGCCGGTGGCGAGCAGGTAATCGTCGAACACCCCCTGCTGGTGACCCCCGTGCAGGTGGAGGTCGACCAGGACACCGGCCTCATCCGGGTGTCGCCGGACGGTTCGACCGTGCTGGAGACCGATCCGGTGCGGGGGCTGGAGGCACCGGAACTCCGGTCGCTGCCCGGCCTGCGCGACCGGCTGCGCGCGGACCCGCCGGACGTGTGGGATCCGGCCGAGCTCGCCGAGATCCACGATCAGCTGGTCGCGCCGCTCGGTCTGGACGCCGCCGTCCTGCCCGGGCCGGACCTGCCGCCCCCCGGGCCGGACGCCCGTGTCGTCGACACGTGGGCGCTGTTCCTGCGGCCGCGGCCCGCCACCGGCGCACGTTTCTACAGCGAGCTGCGCGAGGCGATGGCCGAGCTCGACTTCCTGCCCGAGGCGGTCGCCGCCGTCGTCGCGCCGGACGCGCTGGTCACCGAGGCACTCGAGGAGGCCCGCGGCGAGTTCGCCGGTGGCGGGAACCCGGATCCGATCGGCGGCGGAGCCGACGACGGCTGGGCGGCGACAGGGGCGCGGCTGCTCATGCCGCTGCCGACCAACGATGACCAGGAGCGGGTGGCGACCCAGCTGGCGACGTCCCGTGGCGTCACCGTGCAGGGCCCGCCGGGCACGGGCAAGAGCCACACGATCGCCAACCTGGTGTGTCACCTGGTGGCGCACGGGCGTCGCGTGCTCGTGACCGCGCAGGACGAACAGGCGCTGGTGGTCCTGCGGGAGAAGATCCCCGCCGAGCTGCGGCACCTCTCGGTCGCCGTCCTCGGTTCCAGCCAGGCCGACATCGAGGAGCTGCGCGCCTCGGTGGTGGAGATCCAGGCCGCCGTCGCCGATGTCGACCTGCGCTCCGAGACCCGTCAGGTCGCCGGGCTCGCCGCCGAGCTGGACGCGGTGCGTTCCCGCACCCGCGCGCTGGAGCTCGAGCTGGTGGAGCTGCTGCGCGGCGAGGAGCACGAGTTCGAGCTGCCACACGGCCGGGCCCGGGCGGCGGACGTCTCCGAGTGGCTCGCGCGCAACGAGCACGAACTCGGGCTCATCCCCGACCGGCTCGACCCGGTGGCGCCACCGCCCCTGCGGCCGGGCGAGCTGGTCGACCTGGTCGCGCTGGCCCGGCAGATCTCCCCCGAGGAGGCAGCGGCCGCGGGCCGGCCGCTGCCGGACCCGACGGCGCTGCCGGGCGCCACGCCGCTGTCCGCGCTGTTCCAGCGGTTGGACGAGCTGGGCTCCGGCGTGGCCGAGGCGGAGCGCGCCGGGCTCACCGCCATCGCGGTCGATCAGCTGGGCGAGGCTGGGCTCGCCCAGCTGCGCGCCGAGACCCTGGCCGGCGTCGCGGCGCTGCGCGCGGTCGAGGAGCCGTGGCTGGTGGCCCTGCGCGACCAGTGCGCCTCCTCGCCACGCCTGGCCGACTTCTGGCGCGGCCAGGCGGCCGAGCTCGCGGCGGCCGTCACCGCGCTGCACGCCCTGCGCGTCCGGGTGTTCGGGCACACCGCGCAGGTGCCGGGTGGTGACCCCCGTGACCAGCTCCGGCTGCTGGGCGAGCTGCGCGAGCGCCTCGCCGGCGGGCGCGGCCTGCCCCGGTTCGGTGGGCGGGAGCTGCGGGAGTTCGCCGAGCGGCTGATCGTGGACGGCTATCCGGCGAAGACGGTCGCCGACCTTGACATCGCGGCCGCGGTGATCGAGGGGCGGGTGCGGTCCGCCGCGGCGCTCACCCGCCATGCGGACATGGCCGTCCAGCTCGGCATACCTCCCCTGGCCGAGGGGCCCGGGGGCGGCGGCGAGGCGGGGGTGTTCGCCGCGCTGCCCGCGCTCGACGCGGTGAGCTCCGCGATGGCGGCCGCGCTCACCTGGGACTCCGGCCCCGGCCCGGCACTGGCCGGCCGGCTGCGAGCGCTCTTCCCGGCGCTGCCCGTCCGCCCGACGTCCTCGGACCTGCTCCGTCACGCCGAACTGCTCGAGCTCGCCGGGGCACGGATAGCCCAGCGCGCGACCGAGACCGAGCTCGCCGACCTGGCCGAGCTGCTGCGGATCGGCCGGCACACGCCCGAGGCGAGTGTGCTGTGGTCGGAGCTGACCGACGCGCTACGGAGCCGGGATCTCGACGCCTGGGCGCGGGCGCTGGAGGAGTCGGCGCGGCTGCGTGCGCTGCGCCCGGCGGCCCACCGGCGGGCCGAGCTGGCGGAGCGGCTCGCCACCGTGGCCCCCCGCTGGGCCGGGCTCATCCTCGCCGGCCTAGGCGATCCCACCACCTGCGGTGATCCGGAACAGCTCGCCGGGCTGTGGCGGTGGCGGCAGGCCGAGACCTGGCTCGACGACCTCCATTCCGGCGCCGACGTCCCGGCATTGCAGCGGCGTCTCGACGATGCCACCGAGAGCGTCCACCGACTCGTCCTCGAGGTTGCCCGCCGCTCCGCCCGTCTCGCGCTGGCGAACAATCTCGGGCCGGAGCAGCGGCAGGCCCTCACCGGGTGGGTGCAGGCGCTGAGCCGCATCGGCAAGGGGACGGGCCGGTTCGCGGGCCGTTGGCGGGCCGAGGCGCGCGGCCACATGACCGAGGCGATGGGCGCCGTCCCAATCTGGATCATGCCGATCCACCGGGTGATGGAGAGCTTCGACCCCCGGGTGAACGACCCGTTCGACGTCGTGATCGTCGACGAGTCCAGCCAGTGCGACGTGCTCTCGCTCGGCGTGCTCAGCCTGGGCCGCAAGGCGGTCGTCGTCGGCGACGACCAGCAGACCAGCCCGTCGGCCGTCGGCATCCCCCGCGACCGGGTCTTCGCCCTGATCGAGGACCACCTGCCCGACGTCGCGCACCGCTCGCTGCTCGACGTCGAGGCGAGCCTCTACGACACCGCGACGCGGGTGTTCCCGCGCACCGTGGTGCTCAAGGAGCACTTCCGCTGCCTGCCGGAGATCATCGGCTTCTCCAACCGGTTCTACGACCACCAGATCCTGCCGCTGCGGGAGACGCCCGAGGTCACGGTCGGCCCGGCACTGCGGCCGGTCCGGGTGGCCGGCGGCGGGCGGGCACCGGGCAGGTTCGGCGATGCCAACGCGGTGGAGGCGGCCGCCGTCGTCGACCAGATCGTCGACTGCTGTGCCGACCCGGCCTACGACGGGATGACGTTCGGCGTCGTCACCCTGCTCGGCGCGGGCCAGCCCCGGCTGATCGAGCACAGCCTGGTCGAGAAGCTCGGGGAGGAGGAGTACGTCCGCCGCCGGATCCGGGTGGGCGACCCGTACCAGTTCCAGGGGGACGAGCGGGACGTCATCTTCGTGTCCGTGGTCGCCGACGACAACCGCTCGGCGGCCACCCGGCGGCGCGACATGCAGCGGGTCAACGTGGCCGCGAGCCGGGCCCGTGACCAGCTCTGGGTCTTCCACACCGTGGCCGCGGAGACGCTGCGCGACGACGACGTGCGCCGCCAGCTCATCGAGTACATGTACGCCGCCCGGGCCCCCGACGAGGTGGCGCGGCTGCAGGACCTGTGCGAGAGCGAGTTCGAGCGGGCGGTGCTGCGCGAGATCCTCGCCCGGGGGTTCCGGGTGCGCCCGCAGCATCCGGTGGGGCGCTTCCGCATCGACCTGGTGATCGAGGGCGAAAGCGCCCGGATCGCCGTCGAGTGCGACGGGGACCGCTACCACGGCCCGGAGCAGTGGGAGGCCGACCTGCGCCGCCAGCGCATTCTCGAGCGGCTCGGCTGGACCTTCTGGCGGATCAGGGGCTCGGAGTTCTACCGGCACCCCGCCCGCACCCTCGACGGGCTGTGGCAGCGTCTCGACCAGATGGGCATCCGCCCGGCACCGGCGAGCCCCACGCAGCCAGACCCAGCCGAGGAGATGCGCTGGACGCCGCCCGCCCCGACGGTCCCGACGGCGCGGATCGCGCCGGACACCCAGCCGAACGCCGGATCCCCGGACGCTCCCACCGCCCCGCTCCGGCCGGCCGGCCCCGGCACCCCGCCTGATTCAACGGGCCCGGGGGGCTCAGGCATCGCGGATCTCGGCACCCCGGGCGTCCCGCCCGGGGTGCCGTACCAGCGGCCCGAGCCGCCCGGGGAGAGCACCGCCACCGGACCAGCGCACCCGGGACCGAGCAGAACGGGGCCGCCTGCCGGGGCGGGGGACGCCGTCCCGGACGGATACCGCCATGCCGGGTGGGTCCGGCCGGAGGAGGCGCAGGCCGTGCTCACCGCCCTGGCCCTCGCCCGGGACGTACCGGTCGGGGCGACCGGGGGCCGGGTCCGCATCGTCGCGATCGACCCGTGTGATCTCCTGCTCGCCCATCCGGAGCTCGCGGCGTCGGGGTCCGGTGGGGGCGGTGGCGAGGTCGAGCCCCAGCCCGGAGCCGCCGTGCTGCTGCGGCCGCGGGCGGGTCCGAACGCGGGCGGGCGCCGGATCACCTGGCTCACCGAACGCGAGGCACGTGCGGTGCTGCGGGCCGCGGACCGGCGCCGCGACCAGCCGGTCGACCTGTCCGGCCGCGCCGGCACCGGGCCCGGTGGGAGCACCCGGGCCGGGCTCGTGCAGTACTTCCCCGAGGAGTCGGGCGTCGCCCGGCGGTACGGCTCGGTGACCAGGCTGCTGCGCGCCGAGCCCGCGGGCGGATGACCACCACGCCCGGGCCGGCCGTGAGTGCCGGCGGCCACCCTCGGCTGATGCCGGCCCGCCGTTCCGTCCGCGCCTCGCTGCTCTGGGCGGCGTTGCTGGCGGTGCTCGGGCTGGTCGGCGCCACGCCGACCGCTCTGAGCCAGGCCGCGGCAGGGGCGGGCTGGTCGGCGGACATCGCCGCGATCGCACCGGCGGCCGTGACAGCCGACGGGCCGGCGCCCCCAGGCACGTCAGCCTCCCCGGGCACCCTGTCGAGCGCCTCGACCGCGGCCGCGCCGATCCCCACGGATCTCGGACGCGCCTGGTTCGACGGCCGGCCGCCGATGGTCGGCCAGCAGCAGCGCTCGGACCACCAGCTCCTCGCGCTGGGCGCCGCGCTGGGTGTTCTCGCGGTGGGTGCCGCCTGGCTGGTGCCGGGCCGGGGTTCCGCCGGGCGCACCCCGTTCGAACGTCGCGGCGGCCCCGGCCCGCGCGCGCCACCGCGGGCGCCCGCCTACGCGTGACGCGACCGACTGCCCCGAGGGGAGCGGACTCCACGCCCGCTGACACCCGCGTCGCAGCACGCTGAACAGCCACGCAGCACGCTGAACAGCCACGTAAGCCGCTGAACGCGTCCTGCTACGCGTCCGTGTCACCGGACCGTGGAGCGGCTCCTCTGGACGTTCCAGGAGCCGTATGAATCCCGAGTTCGAATGGGGCCGCCTGCTGATCGCGGTCGCCCTGCTCGCCGTCATGTTCGCCGTGCCGCTGGTCTTCGTCGTCCGGGATCACCTGGCCGACCGGCGGCGCTACGGCGAGGCGGCGCTGGCCGCGCCCGTCCGCTACGCACCGGACGGGCGCCGCTACCGCGAGGGCTACCCGCCTTCCGGGGAGGACCCGAAGCAGCGGCCCTGACGGTGCCGCCCGGACCGGGGCGGTCAGCGCGGTGCCCATGCGCCCGCGCCGGCCGCCCCGGCCATGCCAAGTAGCGGCAGGAAGCTGCCGGCACGCTACCGGTGCGCTACCGGAGACGGGAAACCTGCTCCCACCGGCCCCCCACGGGCCGTCCGGTCGACGGACGGCCGCGGACGGCCGGTTCCTCAGGCCGTCGAAAGGTGGATGACCCGTGCCGAGTCGCTATTCCTGGGGTGGCGCCCATCCGTCGGTCCGGTGGCTCAAGGAGGAGATAACCCCGGCCCGGGACGACGTTCTCACGCATGCCGTGTACGGCCGCCTGGTGACGCCGGACGACGTCACGACCTTCATGACCAGCCACGTGTTCGCGGTCTGGGATTTCATGTCCCTGCTGAAGACCCTGCAACGCAGGCTCACATGTGTCGACGTGCCGTGGGTGCCGACCCCGCACCGGAACTGCCGCCGCCTGATCAACGAGATCGTCCTCGTCGAGGAGAGCGACGAGTACGGCGACTCCTACATCAGCCATTTCGAGCTGTATCTCCAGGCGATGGCGGAGGCCGGGGCGGACACCGGGCCCATCGAGCGATTCCTCGCCGAGCTGGCCGCCGGTACCCCCGTGCCGGAGGCGGTCTCCCGCGCGCGGGTGCCGGCGCCGGCCGCGCGGTTCGTACGCCTCACCTGGGACCTGCTGGGCTCCGCGCCGCTGCACTCTCTGGCCGCCGCGTTCGCCTTCGGGCGCGAGGACCTGATACCGGAGATGTTCACCCAGGTCCTCGACGGCGACGTCGACTTCTCGGCCTTCCGGGACTACCTGTCCCGGCATGTGGCCGTCGACGGGGAGCAGCACACCCCCATGGCGATGGAGATGCTCGTGGCCCTCGCCGGCGACGACCGGGAACGGTGGCGGGAGTGCGCGGCCGTGGTGCGGGACTGCCTGCGGGCCCGCGCGGCGCTGTGGGACGGCATCGCCGCGTCACTCCCGAACCGGCGTCCCGTCCAGCGGGTCTCCTGACCACCGCACCAACGCCGCCACGTCACCACCCACCGCATGGCCGCATGACCGCAAACCGCACCCATTTAGCCACTTTGCGCCACCAACCCACCTCGCACAAACACCGCTTCGTCGTCTCACCCTCCGGCCGTCAGGAGCGCCGATGATCGTCGCCTTAGTCGTGGTCCTGGGAGTCCTCGCCGCCTACACGGCGTTCGTCTGCACGTCGGTCGCGCTACCCCGACGGCTGCGACTCGCACTGGGACCGATATCGCTGGAGCGGATCCCCGACCGGGCGGCCCGCCGCCATCGCGGCCGGGTTCTCTTCACCAGCGACGAGCCGTGCTCGTGGTCCGTGCCCCAGCCCGGTGGCACGGGCGGGCCCGGCCCGGACAGCTGGACGGCACGGGACGTCCAGACCACGGCCGGCCGCGTCGCCGCGGCCCTGTCCGCCCTCGGTCTGCGCCACGGCCAACGGGTTGCCATCCTCAAGCGGAACCACTTCGACATCCATCTCCTTCATCTCGGGGTGGTGCGCGCGGGTGGGGTCGCCTGCCCCATGAACGGCGCCTTCGCCGCCGACAAGGTCGCGCCCTACCTGCTCAACGTCAACGCCCGGATCCTGCTGGCCGACGTCCCGACGCTGCTGCGCGTCCTGCGCGAGGGCGGCGCTCCGGACGGGGTCGACACGGTCGTCCTGGTCGGGCGGGTCGGCGACACTCCGGAGACAGACGTCCGGGAGCTGTCCGCCGCGCTGGAACGCGCCGGGGTGCCGGCCGTCCACTGGATCGAGGAGCTGCTCGCGGCGGTCGAGCGGCCCGCCCCCGCCGTCCGCCGCGGCCGGCGGGAACCGCTCTACCTGGTTCACACCTCCGGCACCACCGGGTTCCCCAAGGCGGTGATCCTGCGCAACGGGCCGCAGGCCCGCGCCATCCGCGGGTGGCTGTGCTACGTCCACGTCTCGCCACGGCGGGACAAGGGCTACTTCGCGGTGCCCAACAACCACCAAGCGGTCATCATGACCTTCCACAGTCTGCTCCTGCTGGGTGTTCGGACCCACTGGACGCGGGCGACCGGTCTCGACTTCGACGCGCCGCGAGCCGTCCAGGAGCTGGCCAGCGGCCGCTACACCGGTTTCTTCGGCTTTCCGATCACCTACACCCAGCTCAAGGAGGTCCCGCTCGCGACGCATGACCTGCGCGCCATGCGGTTCTGGGCGAGTACGGCCGACGCCGCGCACGAGGAGATGATCAGGCCCTGCGTCCGGGTGGGCGGCACGTTCCGCCGGCTGGGCCTGCCGGTGGGGGGCTCGGTCTACCTGGACGCGCAGGGCTCGAGCGAGGTCGGCACCCCGTCGGTGCTGCGCTACTACAGCCGGTTCACCCGTCGCTACGAGCGCCGGATCGGCCGGCGGCACTCCACCCCCTTCGGGCCCCGGGTCCGCATCGCCCGGGACGGCAGGGTGGTCCCGCGCGGAGAGGTGGGCCGGCTCGAGGTCCGCGGGAGGACGCTGTTCGAGGCCTACTGGAACAACCACTCGCTGACCTACGAGGCCGTCCGCGACGGCTGGTTCTTCACCGGCGACGTGGCCCGCTGGTCGGGCGGCCACGTGGTCCAGCTCGACCGGGAGGTCGACGTCATCCGCACGCGGGCGGGAGAGGTCTACAGCCTTCCCATCGAGGAACGCGTCCACCGGCACCCGGCGGTCTTCGACGCCTGCGTCTACGCCGCCCGTCAGCCCGACGGGAGCCAGCTGCCCGCCGCGGCGGTGGCGGTGCGGTCCGGCGCCTCGACCACCGCACGGGAGCTGCGCGACGAGCTGAACGCGCTGTTGACCCCGGCCGAGCACCTGGTGGCCGTGGAGATCGTGCCGTGGGACGAGTTCCCGATCGGGGTCACCGGCAAGACGCTCAAGCGGGCGTTCCGTGAGCGGACCGAACCGATGCCGGTGCCGGAGGCGAACCGCCCCGTCGCCCTGGAGATCGCCGACCGCCCGGCGCCACTGGTCACGGCCTCGTCCGGCTAGCCCCCGTGCGGTGTCCCCGCCGGCCGGCCGGACGCGGGCCGGCCGGCGGGAGCCGGGACGGGGCGGCGCACGCCCCGCAGTCGTCGACAGAGGGGACGGACATGACCATCACAGGAACGGATCGCCAGGGCCTGGACACGAAGGGCCGCCGCTGGGTCGAGCTGGTGTGCCTCGCCTCGGCCGGCTCCGCCGACACGCTCGCCGAGCGGGTGCTCGAGGTACTCGACCGGGACGAGATCACCCTGGCGGAACTGCAGGAGTTCGTACTGCAGTACGCCGTGTACGCCGGCTGGCCGCGGGGCTCGGAGGCCGAGGCCGTCATCCGGCGCCAGTGGGCCCGGCTGCGGTCCGAGCGAGGCGAGGAGATCACGCCCTGGCCCCTGCTCGACACCGCGTCGCTGGGCCCGGAGAGCTGGGAGACACGGCTGCGGGCGGGCGAGGACGCCTTCCGCACGGTGAACCTGCTCGAGGCCCCGCGCCGGGACACGCCGTTCGTCCAGGCCGGGATGCTCGGGTTCGTGTTCGGGCAGGTGTGGCGACGGCCGCACCTGACGGTACGGGAGCGACGACTGATCTCGATCGGCGTCTGCGCGACCGCGCAGACGTTCCACGCACTGCGCCACCACGTCCGCTCGGCCCTCGAATCGACGGACCTCTCCGTGGCGGACCTGCAGGACGTTCTCGACGAGGTGAGCAGGCACATCCCCGCGCGGGCCGCCGAGACGCTGCGGGACGTCCTGTTCCAGGACGACTCGCGCTGACCGCCGCCGGCTGACCGCCGCGGACCGAACCCTTCCACCGCTGAGGAGACGCACGCGATGCTGGCCGCCCCGCAGGGAGACTCGTCCCTGGCCAACGAGACCTACGGCTTCGTCGGCCTCGGGCATCAGGGTTCCCAGATAGTCAGGCGCTGTGCCTCCGCCGGCCGGCACCTCGTCGTGTACGACACGCAGACGGACCGCGCCGAGCAGTTCCGGCCCGCCGGGATGAGCGTCGCGGGGACGCTGGCGGAGCTGGGCCGCCGCGTCACCGTCGCGAGCGTGTGCGTCTACTCCGACGAGGACGTCCGGACGGTCGTGGCGGGGCCGGGAGGGCTGCTGGAGACGATGCGGTCGGGCGGCCTCGTCGTCATCCACAGCACCTGTTCGCCCCGGACCTGCGTCGATCTCGCCGCCCGGGCCCGCGGACGTGGCATCACAGTCCTCGACGCCCCGGTCAGCAACGGTGCGCCCGACGAGTGGGGCCGTCAGCTCGTGGTCCTGGCCGGCGGCGACCGGCGGGATGTGGACAGGTGCGCGCCTGTCTTCGAGCTGTTCGGGAGAACCGTGGTGTACACGGGTGACGTGGGCAGCGCCCAGCTCACGAAGCTGGTGAACAACGCGCTGTTTATCGTGCACCGCAGCGCCGCCGTCGAGGCGCTCCGGGCGGCGGGCACGCTGGGCCTCGACCCGGACGGGGTGCGGGTGGCACTGCAGGAGTGCAGCGCGAACGCGCGATCGCTCCCCATCCCGGGCGGCCCGCCCATCGGTGGGCACGGTGGCCCTCCCCCCGACGCGTTCGTGGCGCTGTTGACGAAGGACCTGAATCTTCTGGAGGCGTCGCTGGCCGACTGCCTTCCAGGCACGGAGCACCTCGTCGCCACCGCGCGCCGCGCGCTCGCGACGATGCTGACCCCGCTGACCCCGCTGACCCCGGCCGGCCTCGCCACGGCACCGGCCGACCTCACTCCGGCACCGCGACCGATTGTGACGGCCTGATTCGCCGGACACGTGATCCCGCCGGAACAACCGGATTCGTTCCCGGCCGCCGGCGGTTTCCGCGAGAACCCGTCCGCGCAGGTGAGAAACCCGCACTTCCCAGTTTCCCGCCCGCCACGCCGGACACAGCAGCGCCGATCTCGACGAAGAACGGTGACGGGCAGCGTGGAAGATCTCGCGCCGAATGTAACCAAACGTAGCGTGTTGACAAGTCTCCACCCGCAATCCAAACTCCTAATCGAGTTGGCGAGAAAAACATTTCACGGACGGCAATGAATCGACCGGCAATGGCAGCGGGGAAAAGTGGGACCCTGCCGCGGATCGGCCGGCATCTCTGTCCGCCGGTGGGCACCGCCGGCGGACGGCGGCCGCCGCTGCGCGGATACGGGATTCCAGAGCCCCGCCCTGACTGGCGACGTGAGGACAGACCAGGTTGTTTCGGAACCACCAACGAAGACGGCCGCCGCGAGAAAAACAGATAACGGCGCTCCTGCGGAGCGCGCGGGGCGCGGGACGCGGCGGTGACCTGCACCTGGCGATCGCGTTCCAGTCGAGCGCGGGCCGGCTGGCGCGCGTGCTCCACGCACAGTCCCCCGGGGACGTGCACGGAGCCCAGCTGCTCGGTGGCGTCCTGTATGACCTGGCAGCCCTGCTGCATCGGGCCGGCAGTGACGGCGAGGCCATACGGGCACTCGAGGACAGTGAGCGGGCGTACGCGACCCTCGCCGGGCGCGTACCGGCGGCGGGCGGGTGGATCTCCGACGTGTACGCCCGGCGCGCCGTCCTGCACGCCCAGCGGGGCTGCGGCGCGTCCGCGCTGGCGGATGTGCAGGCGGCGCTGCGGGCCCGCCACGTGCTCGACGGGGCCGACGGCCCCGACGGCCCCGATGAGGCCCGGACCCTCGCGCTCGGCAGCGACGTCCTCGGCGCGTTCGGGGACCCGGACATGGCGGTCGCGGCCGCCGACCGCGCCGTGCGCGGCTACCTGAGCTGTTTCGGCCCGGCCGGCGTGGCCGGCCCCGGCCTGCCCCGTACCTCCCCCCACGTGGGCTACCTGGCCCGGGCCTGCCGGGTGGCGGCCGTCATCCGGCAGGGCCGCGGGGCCGGTGAGGAGGGCCGGGCCGCCCGGTTGGCGGCCGCGGCCGCCAACCTCGGCGCCTCGGCGCCGGCGACCGTCCTGGAGCGGCGGTTCTCCTCACCGAACCCGCCGGATCTCGCCACCGGCCTGGAGGACGCGCTGCGCGTGGTGCCCCGCTGTGGTGGCGACGGCCGTCGCGCCGAGCTGCTGCACGCGGCGCTGGTGCGCGCGCGGGCCGACCGAACCGCCCTGACCTGGTACGAAGGCGTCACCGTCGACGCACCCGAGACGACAGCGGGCACGGCGACCGGCGCCACGATGGGCATGGGGCCGCCCGGTGTCGGAGGGTCGCTGGCGCGGCTCGCCACGGCCGTCCTGCCCACCGACGCCGCGGCCGGGATGCGGCTGGCCCTGGAGGCACACCGCCTGCGCGCCGGCGCACCGGCGGCCCGCTCCGGCCGGGCGCACGCGGATGACGCGGCCTGGGCGGAAGTGCTGCTGACCGCCAGCAGGCAGGTCGCCGGCACCGGGGACACGCTGTTCGCCCTGGACCTCGCCGCCTGGGCCGCCCGAGCCACGCAGGCCCCTGCGGACACCTGCCCGGCGGGTGCGATCGACGGTCTCGACGCGCGCGAGGGGGGACCACCTCGACACAGCTCCCGGCCGTCCGACATCCACTGCCGGCCGGATTTGGGTACCGGGGCCTGGCAGGCCCTGCCGTGCTAGCGGCGGCGCCTCGGGACGCGCCAAGGGCATCCACCCCGGTCAGATCACCCGATCGCCCTGGAGGACCGTTGAAGACAGCCGGAACGGACCAGGCCGGCGGGATCCCCCGGTTCCAGCTGCTCGGCCCGCTCGAGGTCCGAGACGGGCACGACCGCCCGATCCCGGTCTCCGCCGCGAAGCAACGCGGTGTGCTGGCCGCGCTGCTGGTCGACGCGGGCACCGTCGTCTCGACGGACCGATTAGCCGACCTGCTCTGGGACGGCTCGCCGCCACCGTCCGCCAAGAAGACGCTGGAGAACTACCTCAGCCGGCTGCGCCGGCTGCTGGGGCCGGCGGTGGGTGGGCACCTCGTCACCCGCTCCCCCGGCTATGTGATCGAGCTCCGGGACGGGCTGGAGGTCGACCTGGTCATGCTGGCCGATCTCGCCGGACGGGCGCAGGAGGCCGCTGACCGGGCGGACTGGACCCGTGCCGGCCGCGACGCCCGCGAGGCGCTGGCGCTCTGGCGCGGCGACCCGTTCTGTGACGTGCCGGTGGAGCGGCTGCGGTGCGAACAGACACCGCACCTGGCCGAGGCCCGGTTGCGGCTGCGGGAGCTGGCCCTGACCGCCCAGGTGATGCTGGGCGATCACCACATCGCCCTGCCCGGTCTCCGGCGCCTCGTCGAGGAGACCAGAATCCGGGAGCACCCCTGGGAGCTGCTGATCAGCGCTCTGTACCGCTGCGGCCGCAAGGCCGAGGCGTTCGAGGCGTACCGCCGTGTCGGCAGGATCCTGCGGGACGAGCTCGGGGTGGATCCCGGCCGCGGGCTCCAGCGCCTGCACGGCCTGATGCTGGCCGACGACCCGCATCTCCTGCCCACGGCGGACGTCCACGCGCGCCTGCCCCCGCCGGGCACGCCCGGGATTCCGCCGGCCGACACCCTTCCGCCACCGGCCCCGCCCGGGGCGTCCGCCCGGCCCGGACCGCCCGTCCTGTCGACCGTGGACGCCCCGGCAGCCGAGGTCCGCCAGGGCGTCGCCGTCCGCTACGGGAGCCTGCCGGCACCGCGCACGGCCACCGATCCGGACCCGGCCCGGGCGCTGCGCCTGCTCAGCGGATGGGACGGAGACGACCTGCCACTGGCGGCGGCAGGTGCCATGCTGCGCCGGCCGGTGGAGATCGTGCGGCGTGAGCTGGGAATCCTGACCGATCTGCGGCTTCTGGAGAGCCCCGCCCCGGGCCGGCACCGGCTGCCCCCCGCCGTGCGGGTGTTCGGGCGCACGGTGGCCCGGGCCCAGCACACCGACGCCGAGCGGCAGGAGGCCCTGGCCCGGCTCCTCGGGTGGTATCTGCAGACGGCGGTCGCGGCCGAGGACGTGCTGCATCCCTACGGCCGTCGGCAGATCCCGGGTACGGGCGTGGCCGAGTTCCCACGCGAGGGCTTCGCCAGCTACGGGGACGCGTCGGCCTGGTTCTCGGCCGAGCACGCGAACCTCGTGACCGCGGTCCGGGTCGCCGCCTGCACGGCCGAGCACACCATCGCCTGGCAGCTGGCGGCCGGTCTGACCGGCTATCTCCATCTCAGCAAGCGCTGGACGGACTGGATCACGACCGCCCAGATCGGCCTCGTCTCCGCCAGGCACCTGGGCGAGCGGTCCGGCGAGGCCGCGCTCCTGCTGAGCGCCGGCCTCGCCTACCGCGACCTACGTTTGCTCGGCCGCTCCGTCGACCTGATCGAGAAGGCGACGGCGATCCGGCGGGAGACGGCGGACCCTTGGGGTGAGGCGTGCAGTCTGCTCGGCCTGGGCCGGGTGCACGGACCGGACCGGATGATCGTCCACCACCGCCGCGCGGAGAAGATCTTCACCGAGGCCGGGAACCTCTGGGGCTACGCCCTGACCCAGATCGAGCAGGGGCGGGCCCTGCGCAGGCTGCACCGCCCCGAACGGGCGGTCGCCTGCCACCGCGGCAGCGCCGCCATCCTGGCGGACCTCGGCGACCTGTGGGGAGTGGGGCTGGCGCACCTCGGCCTGGCCGAGGACTACCTGGCCTACGGAAGCCACGAGGACGCGGCCGCCTCGTGCCGCCGCTCGCTGGCGGTCTGCTGCGAGATCGGCGACCGTCACACCAGCGCGCGCGTCCTCGCCCTGCTGGGACAGATCTACCTCCAGCTCTCCGATCCGGCTGCCGCCCACCAGGCATGGAGCAGGGCGTTGCGGATCTTCGAAGATCTCGCCGACCCGCGCGCCACGCAGGTCCGGGTGGGCATGGCGAACCTCGACGCGGCGGTGGCGATGGCGTCCTGACCGCGGCTGGTCGGCGACGATCGCCGGCGAAGGGCGAAGGGCGGACGGCGGAGGGCGGAGGGCATTCCGTGAACGGGCGGCCCGCCGACGTTCCGCGGGCGGAGACGCACACCGAAGTCCTACGGGAAACGGAAGGTCCGGGGATGCAGCTGGGGGCGCAGCGGCAGCAGGAACGGGAAGGCGGTGCGCCGCTGCGGCCACTCGTCGCGCGGCCAGGTCCGCCAGGACGGCCAGGGCACCGCGTGTACCGCCCGCGGCAGGCCGAGGGCTGACGGCGGTTCCACCGCGGGCGGCAGCGGGGTCTCGGCCCAGTCGACCGTGAGGCTGCCGCAGAACGCGCAGGGCGGACCGCCGCGGGGCGAGGGAACCGGGACTCCGTTGTGCCGGTAGACCTCCACGAGGCCGCCGTCGTCGTCGAACCAGCGGGTGACACCGAACGAGCGCTCCCACGCACGGCCGCATCGCCGGCACCGGTAGAAGATCTCCACGTTCGCGTTCTCCACGTCCACCACAGGGTGTTCGACGTTCATGGACCGAGCCCTTCGTCCGCTTCGGTGGGGTCAGACCTGCCCCCACCTCTGCCCGACAGGAGCGGAGTTAACCCGGGACGGGAGGTCGTCACCCAACTCGCCGCGCGGCGGCCTGGGCGATCACACCGGAGGGCGGGCGTCTCCGCGCACTGGGCGGACCTCGTCAACCAGGCCCCAGTTCGCCGCGGTGGCGGCGTCCAGCGGCCAGCCGGTCAGCGACAGGAACGCGGCGCGCTCCCGACCGACCCGGCGCACGACGCTGGATGTCCCACCCGCGCCGGGCACCAGCCCCATCGCGAGCTCGGGCAGCCGGAGGGTGGTCGCCGGATCGGCGATCACCCTCCGGGCGAAGGCCGGGACCTCCACCCCGGCTCCCACGCAGGTCCCGTGCATGTACGCGGTGACCCGGCGCGCGCAGCGCAGCAGCGACAGCGGGATGCTGCGGGTGGTCCGCACCGCGTGGGCGCGGGCCGGGTCGGGCAGCGAGCCGAACTCGGTGAGGTCACCGCCGCTGCAGAACGAGCGGCCGGCCCCCCGCAGCCGCACCTCGGCGACGGTCGGGTCGGCCCCGGCCAGGGCGAACGCGGCGGCGAGGCCGTCCCGCAGATCGCGGCTCACCGCGTTGTGCACGCGCGGCCGGTTCAGCACGACCCACAGCTCGTCGCCGTCCCGCTCGACGAGAACCGCCGGCTCCGTGGGCTGGCCGATGGGCTGGCCGATGCGCTCGGCGCGCACCGGTGCGGTGGCGGCCCCGGCCTCGCGACGCTCCCGCGCGGCACGGTGCCCGGCGAGCCAGGCGGCGAACTCGGGGCCCCCTTGCAGCGTCGAGTAGGTGAACGACTCGGCGATCACGGCGTCGCGGACGTCGATCCCCGCCGAGTACCGCACCAGCTGGGTGAACGCCACGCAGGCGCCGGGGACGGCACGGGTCATGGCTGCGATCGCCCCGAGGGCGGCCGTGAACCCGTCGCCCGGCCGCAGCGGGCCGACCCACGGGGCGGGCGGCGTGGCCTCGCCGGTCAGCAGCACGTCGTAGCCGGCCGACTCGATGCCCGGGGGGAGATCGGCGAGATCCGGCGCGACGCCCACCAGCACGCACGGCAGCCAGCGGGCGAGCTCGCCGACCTCGACCGCCAGCGGGCCGTGGGCGCGCACGGCCAGCAGCGGCCGTCCGGTGTGCGCGGCGAACATCTCGGGGTCGGCGCACAGCAGGAGCAGCGCCTCCTCCGGCTCCAGGACATCGGCCTCCGGGACAGCCACATCCGGGGCGGCGAGGCCGGGGACGATCGTCGTACTCCCCCGCCCGGTCGGGTGGGCCCCCGCCTGGTCCTGACGAACATCCACGGCGCCCACGTTAGGCCCGTCCCGTGCCGTCGTGCCGGGCACGGGCCCGCGCACCGTACTCTCGGGCTGCCGCTCCCCCACGCCCCGAGGTGATCCCGTGCTGGTCAGACGCGCCGAGGCTGCCCTGGGCCGCGGTGGGCGGCCGGCGGGCGGGCTGGTGGACGTCCGGATCGGCGGCGGGGTCGTCACCGAGATCGGGCCACCCGGGCAGCGCCTCGCCCGGCAGCGCGGCGAGGACGAGCTCGACGCCGTCGGCGGGGCCCTGCTCCCCGGCCTGCACGACCACCACGTCCACCTGATGTCGCTGGCCGCGGCCGCGTCATCGGTCATGCTGGGCCCGCCTGAGATCACCGGGCCGCGGGATTTCGCGAGCCGGCTGCGGACGGCCGCCGCCGCGGCGCGCGCCGGGACGGCCGGCGGCTGGGTCCGCGGGGTCGGCTACCATCCGGCCGTCGCCGGGGACCTCGACCGGGTGGCCCTGGACGCGCTCACCGGCGACGTCCCGGCCCGGGTGCAGCACCGGGGCGGCGCACTGTGGGTGCTCAACTCGGCCGCTCTGCGCGCGGTGGGCCTGGGCCCGGAGTCCTTTCTGGACGTCGAGGGCGTCGAACGGACGTCCGACGCGGCTCCCACGGGGCGGCTGTGGCGGCTCGACGGCTGGCTGGCCGGCAGGGTCCCGCGTGTTCCGGCCGATCTCGGCGCGGTGGGCCGGGCCGCCCTCGCCGTCGGTGTCACCGGCTTCACCGACGCCACCCCGCAACGGCGGCCCTCCGATGCCGCCGCGCTCGTCGACGCCGTCGCCTCGGGCACGCTGCCGCAGCGTCTGACGCTGATGCGGCCGTTGGACGGCGGACCAGCCCTCCCGGACGGGATCTCGCCCGGCCCGGTGAAGATCATGCTGGATGACACGAGCCTGCCACCGCCGGACGCGCTCGCCGAGCGTGTCCGGCGGGCGCACCGGGCCGGCGCCTCGGTGGCCGTGCACTGCGTGACCCGCGTCCAGCTCGTGGTGGCCCTCGCCGCGATTGGCGACGCGGGCCCGCCGCCGCCGGGCACCGCCGACCGGATCGAGCACGGCGCGGTCGTCCCGCCGGAGCTGGCGGCGCTGGTCGGCGCCGCCGGGCTCACCGTCGTCACCCAGCCGAACTTCGTCGCCGAGCGCGGGGACGCCTACCTCGCGGAGGTCGACCCGGACGACCTCGACTGGCTCTATCCCTGCCGGTCGCTGCTGGCCGCCGGGATCGCGGTCGCGGCCGGCACCGACGCACCCTTCGGTCATCCGGACCCGTGGCGGGCCATCCGGGCTGCCCGCGAGCGGCGCACGGCGTCCGGTCGGGTGCTCGGCGGCGGGGAGCGGGTCGACGGGCGGACCGCGCTCGACCTGTTCCTCGGCCGCCCCGGCGACCCGGCCCGCCCCCGCCGGCTCCACCCGGGTCTGCCCGCGGATCTGTGCCTGCTGCGAACACCGCTGGACGACGCGCTGGCCGACCCGGACGCCGCGCACGTCGCGGCCACGATCATCGACGGCGCGCTCGCGCACACGGCGCCTTAGGGTCCGTCACGGCACCCGGCCCGCCTGCTCCGCCGGGCCACGTCTCCCACCGGGCGTGTCGACTGCCGGGCGTGTCGACTGCCGGGCGTGTCGACTGCTGAGCCGGGTCCTCTGCTGGGGCGCGTTAGTCAACCACAGACCGGGGCTCCGCGCCGGGGAACTAGCTGCCAGGCCCTGGCATGTTTTGGCCCGAGGCAAATCGGCAGTCTTGCTCCCCCGCAACGATCGCCTCGTTAGGGTTATTTTGACGCAAGTGCCCATGTTCGAGGGGGTTTGTGCGATGACAGACCCGGGCCGGCACGACCACCGGGCGGGCGGTCGCCACCCACCACGGATGAGCACATCCCGGCCGATCTGAGGGCCGAGCGCGTACCACAACGTCACGCCCGCGCGGCGGCGCGGCCGTCTCCGCCCGGTCCGGCCCGGGCCCGCCCGGCCCCGGCCGGCACCCGCGTGCACAGCACCAGCAGCGATTCCCCGCCAGGCCGTGCGCGGTGCGTCGTTCCCTGACCCTGACCGTGAAAGGATCCATTTCTCCCATGTCGGTCACCGAGACTGTGCCTCAGGATCAGGACCAGGATCTTCCGTCCTTTCCTTTTCCGGACACCTTCAGCCCGCTCCCGTCGGGAACACTGGCCGAGATCGCCCGGCGCGCGCCCGCGATACGGGTTCGCTTCGGCCCCGGGCAGATCCCGATCTGGCTCATTGTCCGGCATGCCCCGGCCCGGGCGATGCTCAGCGATCCGCGCTTCTCCCGTACGAAGACGCTTGAGTTCCGGCCCCCGCTGACCGGGGCGCAGATTCCCGACCCGAACTCGCTGCTGTGGCTGGATCCGCCCGACCACACCCGTATCCGACGGCTGGTCTCCACCGGATTCGCCCACCGCCGCATCGAACAGCTCCGGCCGTGGGTCGCCGAGACCGCCCGCCGGCACGTCACCGCGATGACCGCCAAGGACGCCCCGGCCGACCTGCGCGCCGCCCTGGCCGCCGCGCTGCCGGTCGACGTCATCTGCCAGATCCTCGGCGTTCCGGAGATCGACCGGGAGAACGTCCGGGCGTGGAGCGAGACGCTTTTCCGCTTCGCCACCAACCGGGAGGCCGCCGCCGCCGGGCAGAAGGCCCTGTACGGCTACATGGACAGCCTGGTGCGCGAACGGCAGGCCCAGCTCGCCGCGGGAGAGCCCGTGACGAAGCTGTTCGACGTCCTGATCACCACCCAGGACACCGACGACGGCCGGCTGAACGAGGTCGAGCTGCGTTCGCTGGCGCTGACGCTGCTCATCGGCGGGTTCGAGACGACCGCCGGCGTGATCACCAATGCGGTCACCACGCTGCTGACCGACCGGTCACAGTGGGAGTCGCTGGTCGGCAACCCCGCGCTGCTACCGAACGCCGTCGAGGAGCTGCTGCGTTACCACCCGCTGTCGATGACCTTCCCCCGGGTCGCGACCGAGGACGTCGATCTCGGCGAGTTCACCGTGCGGGCCGGCGAGGTCGCGATCGCCCCGTTCGCCGCCACCAACCGGGACCCGGACCTCTACGACGACCCCGACCGGCTCGACCTCACCCGGGAGCCGGTGGCGAACCTGGCCTTCGGCCACGGGGCGCACCACTGCATCGGTGCGCACCTGGCCCGGGTCGAACTGACCGAGGTGCTCTCCGCGCTGATCGACATCGTTCCCACCCTGCGCCTGGCGGTGCCGGTGTCGGAGCTGCGCTACGAGCTCGCCGCGCCGATCGGCCGTCCGGAGAAGCTACCCGTCGCCTGGTGACTCACCCGCCGACGCGCCTGCCCACCCCGGCGTGGCCCGTCCAGCCACGCCGGGGTGGGCGCCGCGACCGGACGGGCTCCCTCGTCGCGAGCGCAGACGTCAGGCCCGCCACGCACCCGTCGGCCCACCTGTCTGCGACCTCACGCCGAGGCCGAGGACGGAGCGCTGCTCGCGGGACCCTTGGTGGGATCACCGTTCGACGACCAGGCCGACCACATCCGCGCGTAGTGACCACCCGCGGTCACGAGCGCGTCGTGCGAGCCGCTCTCCACGACCCGGCCCCGGTCGAGGACGACGACCCGGTCGGCCGCCGCCGCCTGCGTCAACCGGTGGGCGACCAGCAGGACGGTGCGGCCGCTCAGCGCCCGCTGTGCGGCGAGCTCCAGTCGCCTGGCCCCGGCGCTGCCCGCCTCGGCGGTGGCCTCGTCGAGGATGACGATCGGGGCGTCGACGAGGAGGATGCGCGCGAGCGCGAGCTCCTGGGCCTGCGTCGGGGTGAGCCGGTGGCCGCCCTTCCCCACGACGGTCCGGATGCCGGACGGCAGCGCGGTGACCCACTCCAGCGCGCCCGCCCGCTCCAGCGCCCCCTCGATTTCCACCTCGGTGGCCTCCGGCCGGGCCAGCCGCAGATCCTCGATCAGCGGCCCGGCGAACACGTGGACCTCCTGGGTGATCAGGCCCACCGACCGGCGCAGCTCGTCCGGGCCGAAACGGCCGACCGGCTGGCCGCCGAGCCGCAGCTCCCCGGACGCCGGTGGGTGGAGCCCGGCGACGAGCTTGGCGAGCGTGGTCTTGCCGGCGCCGCTGGCACCGACCACCGCCAGGCGTTCCCCGGCCGGTACGGCGAGGTCGACACCGTGCAGGACCTCATGGCCGGCCTCGTAGGCGAACCGGACGTCGCGCAGGTCGATCGACGGCTCGGTGAGGACCGTCTCCTCCCGCTGCTCCGGCAGCGGCACCCCGGCGACACCGACGAGACGGGACAGTGCCGCGCCCGCCTCCTGCACCATGTCGATCATCATCAGCACCATGTTGACCGGTTCGAACAGGCGGCTGAAGTAGAACGCCGCGGCCGTGGCCGCGCCGACCGTCACGGACCCGTCCCGGACCAGATAGAAGCCGGCGACCAGGACGGCCGCCACGCCGATGGCCTCGGACAGGTGCATCCGGCCCCAGAAGCGCGTCCGGAAGCGCATCGCCCGGAAGGAGCAGTCCATCGCCTCCTCCGACCGCCCCGCCATCAGCCGGAGGTGGTCGGAACCGAGCCGGAAGGCCCGGACGGTGTCCGCGCCGCCGACCGAGTCGAGCAGCTGCTGGGCGCGGGCGCCCTCGGCCACCCGCTGGGCGGCGAACACCGGTCCCGATCGCCGCAGGTACCACCGCAGCGCGTAGAGGTCCGTCGGCACGGCCAGCAACGCGACGGCGGCGAAACGCCAGTCGATGACCGCCAGGCCCACCGCCGTCATCCACACCAGGAAGACGGACATGGCCAGCGTCGGCACGATGTTGCGGATCGCCGTCGTCACGACCTCGACGTCACCGCTGATCCGCGCCACGAGGTCGCCGGCACCACTACGCTCCACCGCGCCGGAGGGCAGGTGTAGCGCCCGCTCGACCACCTCCTCCCGTAACGTCGCCAGAACGGGCTCGGCGACGAACGCGATCAGCGTCCTGGTCAGCACCTGGAAGACGCCCGTGGCGACCGCGACGAGCACCAGGACCTGGACCGGCCAGACGATCGCCCCCCGGTCACCCTCGATCGCCGCGTCGATCACCCATCCGAGGGCCCGCGGCGTGACCAGCTGGACGGCCGCGCCGACCGTCAGCGCCAGGACGGTGAGCACGGCGAGATGCCAGCGCGGTCGGAGCAGGCGGAGCGCGTACCGCCAGGTCTCGCCCGCTCCCGCCTTCGGGAGGAGACCGTCCTCGGGCTCCGGGCCCGCGGACGGGCCTGGGCGGCGCCTCATGCGAGCACCAGCTCGCGGTAGCGGGGGTGCGAGCCGACGAGCTCCTCGTGGGTCCCCTCGGTCGTGATCACGCCGCCGTCGAGCACCACGACGCGGTCGCAGAACGACAGCACGGCGGGGCTCGAGGTCACGCAGACCGTGCTCGCGCCGTCGCGCAGCTGTCTGACGCCCTGCGTGATCTTCAGCTCGGTGAGCGAGTCCACCGCGGTCGTCGGCTCGTGCAGCACCAGCACGGGGACGTCCGCCGCCAGGGCCCGGGCAAGGGCGACCCGCTGGCGCTGACCGCCGGACAGCGACACCCCGCCGTGCAGGAGCCGGGTCCGCAGGCCCTCGCTGAGCACCTCCTCGAGGTCGTCGAGCCCCGCCGCCGCGACCACGGGGCCGAGCTCCGCCCCGGGCGCCGCGGAACGGATGTTGTCCGCCACCGTCCCCTCGAACAACTCGGCGTCGTGCGGGGCCACCAGGACGACCGATCGGGTCTCGTCGGGGTACAGCTGCGCGACGGACTCACCGTCGAGCAGGACGGTTCCGGTCTCGGGGTCTGCGTCTCGGGCCAGGACCGCCAGCAGGGCCGCCGCCTCCTTCGGATCGGAGGCGACGATGCCGACGAACTCGCCCGCCGCCACCTCCAGGTCGAGACCGCGGATGGTGCCGGCCGAGAAGCCCTCGAAGCGGAGGCGCCCGGGGCCGGCCGCCGTGGCCTGGCGGGTGCCGCCGACCGCGTGGGGGGCGTCGAGGATCGCGGCGATGCGACCGGCCGAGGCCAGCGACTGCGCGCGCTGCGAACCGAAGCCGGTGATCCGGTTGAGGGGATCGACGAGGAACTGCGCCAGGCCGACCGCGGTGATCAGCGCGCCGATGCTGATCGACCCGCCGGCGGCCAGCCGCCCCGCCACCAGGGTCACGGCGGCGAGCAGACCACCGGCCAGCACGACGGCCACCGCCCGCACGGTCGACTCCGCGGCCGCCGAGCGCAGGGTCGCACCCAATGCCTCCCGGCTGGCCGACCGGTAACGCGCGACGGCGGGACGCTCACCACCGAAGCCCTTGAGGACCCGCAGGCCGGCGATCAGGTCCGCGGCCAGGCCGGTCGCCGCGGCCATCTTCGCGCGTTCCGCGGCGCTGCGGTGCTCCAGCGGCCGGCCGAGCACGTGCGTGATCACCAGCAGCAGCACCGAGCCCGCGGTCACGAGGGCGGTGAGCGGCAGGGAGAACCGTACGAGGGCGACCACGGCCACACCGACTCCCGCGAAACCGGAGATGGCCATCGCGGTGGCGTAGTTCAGCATGCCGACCTTCAGGGCGTCGCCGGTCGCCAGGGAGACGAGCTCGCCGGGCATCCGCTCGGCCCCGGCGGCGCCGCGTGGGTCGAGAACCCGTTCGGCCAGCAGCATCCGCAGGTCGTGACCGGCCCCCTGGGTCGCCCGCAGGTTCGCCCGGAAGCCCCACCTCATCGCGCAGGTCAACACCACGAAGAGCCCGAGGAGCGCCGCCAGCCACCGCAGCATGGACGGGCCGTCCCCGGTCGCGACCGCGCGGTCGACGGCGAGGCCGATCGTGACCGGCACGAGTGCCTCGGCCACCTGGTGGCACGACAGGAAGAACGACGAGGCGCCGAGGTGGCGAAGCTGGCCCCTTCTCGCCCGGCGCAGGATCGACGCGGCTGTGTGGGTCTGACCGGTGGAATCAGGTGCCACCGCGGCGTTCACGGCGCATTCCACTCGGCGCCATGAGTTCCTCGCACCGCTCGCGCGGGTTCTCTTTCCTCCCGCTGCCGGGCGTACAGCCGGGACTGTTTGGTCGGCAGGTTCTTCCATAACAGGTCTGGCGGCTCGACCACGTTGCCGTCAATGCTCACCAGGACCGGATCGTCCCACTTAATTTTCGTCTCCTCGGCCGTCGGGTCGGGAAGCCTTCGGCGCGCGCATCGAATCAACGGGAACCGTGATCGCACCTTTCGACTTCCCATACTTGTACGCTTCGCGGCCGTGGCCGTCTCTGCATCTACGGCCAGATAGCCAACACAAACGGCCAACATCAACACACGGATCCGGGCGCGGGCCGCCGACCTGCACATCCAGCGCGGCCGACGGCCAGACTGATCGCCTTCCGGCGCGCGACCGTGACCGGTAGACCACAGCAGGCCCCGTTTGTACACTCTCGGCCATGACCGCCTCCGCACATTCCGCCAGGAGGGCGCCGGAAACGGCCAGGGCCAGCCTGGTCGATGTGCGCCGAGGGGGGCAGGCCCTCGGCGGCAGCTACCTGTACGAGGGCGAGCGGCTCGTCACCGGCTGGCACTCACACGACCTGCACCAGATCGAGTACGCGGTCGCGGGCGTGGTCGAGGTGGAAACCGCCACCGCGCACTACCTGCTGCCGCCGCAGCAGGCCGCGTGGATTCCCGCCGGCCTCGAGCACCAGGCCACCATGAACACGGCGGTGCGGACGGTGTCGGTGATGTTCGACCCGCGGCTCGTCCCGCATCCCGGAGACCGCGCCCGCATCCTCGCGGTGGCCCCACTCATCCGCGAAATGATGATCTACGCCCTGCGGTGGCCGATCGCCCGGGCGGAGCACGACCCGGTGGCCGACGGCTTCTTCCAGACGCTCGGCCACCTCGTGTCCGAGGCACTCGACCACGAGGCGCCACTCAGCCTGCCGACCTCGACCGACCCGATCGTGTCGGCGGCCATGGCCTACACCCAGAACCATCTCGACTCGGTGACGGTCGGTGAGGTGAGCCGGGCCGTCGGCGTGTCCGAGCGGACGTTGCGCCGCCAGTTCCGCTCGACGCTCGGCCTGTCGTGGCGCAGCTACCTCCTCCAGGCCCGCCTGCTGCGCGCGATGGCGCTGTTCGCCGTGCCCGGGCAGTCGGTGCTGGAGGTCTCGACGGCCGTCGGCTTCGACAACGGCAGCGCGTTCGCCCGCGCGTTCTCCCAGTACTGCGGCGAGACGCCGTCGTCCTACCAACGGCGGATAAGCGCCGCGCCGCAACCATTGACCGTGTCCGGCACCGCGGCCGGGCAGCAGGCCTGACGACGCAGCTCCGGCACGCCCGACGGCTCCGGCCAGCCGGGGCGAAACCGAAAAGCCGGCAGCGCCTCCCGCATTTCACCCGGCCGCCCTGGCGACCGAGATGACGGCTATTCACGCCTCTCGCGCGCCCTTTTTGATTCCCGATCCGGGAGCATCCCAGATGCCGCGGCCCATTCGGCGCCAGACATCCCAAGTGCGACCTTGGGTTCGCATTCCGGCGGCGCTTCAACGCCATCCGAAGCAGCTGGGGTAGCGTTCGCTGCGCGCCTTCAGGCGCGTCAGGAAAACGACCACCGAGAAGGGGATCCAAAGAAAATGATCCAGCAGCAGGAGCAGCGTCAGATCGAGCAGCAGCGGCGCCAGGTGGAGCAGCAGCTGCGCCAGAACTGGCGGCAGCTGCGCTACCGCATCCTCGACCAGTTCGGCCAGGTCAGCACGGCGGACCTCGACGCCGCCACCAACATCAACGACCTCGTCGCCCGTATCGCGGACAAGACGAACCACAGCGAGCGGTACGTCGAGAACCGCCTGCGCGAGCTGTCCGGTGTCGCGGCCAACCAGGGCGGCCTGTTCGTCTGAATGGACTGTCCAGCGCATCTCGGCGCTGGACAGCCGGGCGATCGGCAGCGCCAGCCGTCCGGCACCCCGCGGTAGAGGAATGCCAGGCCGGTCAGGTCTCGGCACATCCTGGGGGAACGTGACGTAAGCCGGCACCCCGCCCGAACTTCGATCGCTACTCGGCGCGTGCTCTCACTCCGCCGCGCCGAGTAGTGACCGAAACTCGAGAAGATCGTCCATCAGCTTGATGTTCTCCGAGGTCCTCGGGAGCCGACGTAGTTCCTCGAGGATCACGTCCGTTTCCTCCACGGTGGGAACATCATTGATCGACTCGACCAGCCTGACGATGTCCGTCATGGGAATACCACCTCTCCCGCCGTTGTGACGCGGATGGGCCGACCCGGTACCACACGACCGGATGTCACGCAAACCAAGAGTCGCACACGGCGATTCACCGGAAGTTAAGCTCCGGGCTCCTTCCGTGTTAAATGCCCCTCTGGAACCGCTTCGGTACGGTGGGCTACATCTCGCCCGCAGTGCCAGAGCCGGTAGCGGCAGGCCGCTACCGGTCCGCTGGCCGCGCGCTACCTGCGCCAGGGACCCTCGTCGCACCCGGTTCACCCGGCCGTGTGATCCGCGGCGGCGTCCCGGTAGCCAGCGCCGAGAGCCCGCGGCCCGAGCGGCCCGCGCCAGAGAAAGGCTCCAGTTCATGCCCATCGATGTGTCGCAGTACGCCGGCGTCTCCGCGACCGACTACCTGCTCGAGCTCGTCGACCTGTTCGAGAACTCGAACATCGGAATCATGGTCACGGGCTTCGACGGAACCGTGCACCGGGCGAACCGGGCGCAACGCCGGATCGCGGACTGGCCCGACGCCAGCTCGTCGCCCTCCGGGCTGTCGGCCAGGGCGCTCCTGGACGCCGCGACCTGGGACCGGCTCACGGCCACCGCGGCCGACGGGTACGCGCTCCACAACGTGCCGGTCACGGTTCGTCGGGCCGACGGCTCGACCGCGGACTGCCTGCTCGACGTCAACGGCGAGCCGGACGGCGGCATGCTCCGCATCGTCACCCGGCCGGCGTTCCAGGCGTCCCTCCCGGGGCCCGAAGGCACCGACGCGTGGGAGTGGCACCGCCAGTGGAGCCAGGCCGATGTCACCCCGCTCGTCGAGCCGCTGGACGAGGCGGGCGTCCAGTCGCTGACGAAGGAGCTCGACGACCTCTTCGAGCTCCTTCCCGTCCCCGTCCACGCGATGGCCCGCACCGCCGAGGTGCGGCGGACCAACCAGGTTCACCTGCAGTTCCTGGGCTGCGAGGACGAGCCGGCGCGGTTCGTCGGCCAGAACCTCCTCACGATCTTCGCCGTCGAGGCCGACCTGGTGGCGATGGGCGATGCCATGACCGGCCAGAGCGGGATCCTCAACTTCCCGACCACGATCCACCGGCTCGACGGCTCGATCCTGCCGATGACCGTCTACTCGAGCATGGTGATGCGGGACGACGCCTTCGTCGGCACCCGCTGCTTCGTCTTCTTCGCCGACGCGTCGGACGCCCCCGACAGCGCACCGGCCGGCGAGCCTGCCTGAGAGCCGACCCGGCGGGGCCGATCGGTCGGGGCCCCTCAGGCGGGGCCCGTCAGGCGGGGTGGCCCGGTTCCATGTCGCGCACGTCCTGGAACCCCAGCTGGCGCAGCGGACCGTGGAACTCCCCCGCGACCGGATCGATCACGAACGCCGTGTGGTCACCGACCTCTGCGGTGGTCATCACTGGACCGGCGAACCAGGCACGCGGGCCCGCCAGCACCGGCATCCCGAACGGCCCACCCGACCAGCGACAGCGGGCGAACTTGTCGACCTCGTCGCCGGTGAGCTCGCCGAACAGCTCCGACAGCTCCCGGTCGGCGACGTCGAGGAGGTGCACGGCCAGGTGCGTCGCCCGCCGGGCCACGGCGAAGGTGTGGTTGCCGCGTGAGACGCAGACGAGGTAACGCGGCGGATCGATGCTGCACTGGGTGTGGAAGCCGACGAGGCAACCGCTGCGCTCACCGCCCGCCGCGGTGGTCACGATCGCCATCGGATAGCTGACGGCGCTCACCGCCTCGTGAAACGCGCTCGGTTCGACCATGGATCGCCCAGCTCCTCTCCTACCCGGGTACGGCATCCCCCGCCCAGGTGCGGCGTTCCCCGCCCCGCCCTGCCGGCCGCCGGGTCGCCCGGGTGCCTGGGACATTCCCAGAGATCAGCGCCTCATGCCCGTCCCGGCGGTCGCACGGCGAGCCCCGCCAGGCGCGCCCCGCGGCCGGGCAGCGCCGGCTGCCTTCCGGACCCCGGGCCGGGCCAGCTCGACGACCGGGGCGTCCCGATCGGGATCTGGTTCTGAGCCGTCCGCGAGCACGTGGCGTACCGTCGGGAACACTGTGGGCGTCGAGAACACGCTGGGCTCCGACAAGGCGATCCGGGCCGGCACGCCGCCACGGGCGGTGGTGATCGTGCACGACGTCACGGATGATGCCGCCGTGGCCGAGATCGGCAGCGTCGGCGACCGGCTGCGCCACCACGGCATCGACTTCACCCTCGTCACCTCCGGCTCACCGCCGCCCTCGCCGCGGTCGCTGGACCTGGTCGTGGTCATGGGCTCGGACAGGTCCGCCTACGACGACACCGTGTCCTGGCTGCCGTCCGAGCTCGCCTACCTACGGGCCGCGGTCGAGGCCGGGACACCGGTGCTCGGGATCTGTTTCGGCGGCCAGTTGCTCGCCCGCGCCCTCGGCGCCGCCGTGCGGCGGGCGCCGCGCCCCGAGCTCGGCTGGCGCTCGGTGACGACAGCGGCGCCGGATCTCGTCCCCGCGGGCCCATGGCTCGAGTTCCACTTCGACACCTTCGACGTCCCGCCCGGCGCCGAGGAGATCGCCTGGACCGCGGACGCCCCGCAGGCGTTCCGTTCCGGGCCGCACCTGGGCGTCCAGTTCCATCCCGAGATCACGCCGGCCAGTTTCGAGGGGTGGGTCCGCGGGTGGCGGGAGCAGGGGCTCGAGCCGTGGCTGCGCGGCCACGGCGTCGACGCCGCCGCCCTGCGCGCCGAGATCGCCACCCGGGCCGACGAGGCGCGGCACCGCTCGGACGCCCTGTTCGACGCCTTCTGGACGAGCGTCCGCACCACAGCCGACTCCAGACGGCCCCGGGCGAAGTGAGCCAGCCACCGTTCCCGGACGTCCCACCCGAGCAGGCCCGCGATACTGGACGGACGACGGATCCGGTGCGGCGGCCTGGAGGGGGCGGTGATGGCGGACGTCCCCCCGGGAGTCGAACCGCTGGAGGAGGGCGATCCGACCGAGATCGGCGGCTACGCGCTCGCCGGCCGGCTGGGCGTGGGCGGGATGGGCACCGTCTACTTCGATCACCCCGGTGCGGGCGACGCGACGTGGTCGGCTCCCGCCCCGGCGACCCGCCCGCTCGGCGCGGACCGTCTCACGCCGCCGAGCCGGGCCGCGCCGTTCCCGACGGCGGGTGGTCCCGATCCCGGCCGGAGTCTCCCGCCCGCTCCGGTCGCCGGCCCGGGCACCTGGCACCTGGCACCCGGGCTGGTCCCCCCAGGGCACGCTCGTCTTCGTCAAGGACGACAGCGCCGGCGACTTCTTCGCCGCCACCGGACACAGGCCGCGACCGCGGCGGCGTCGGGAACCCGAATAGTGATCACCGTCGGTAGAGCGGCATTGTGCTGCGGCCAGCAGCACAATGCCGAACGCGCGGGCCTGAGTCAGGACGGAGCTCGGCGGGGGGGGGGGGGGGGGGGGGGGGGCGGCGCGCCCCCCCCCCCCCCCCCCCCCCGCCCACGGTCCGCCGCTGCGCGATCGGGCTGCTCGGGCTCGGCTCGGTGCCCAGGCGTGCGGCCGCGGCCGAGCTTTCCGTCACGGGCCTGCCGGTCGCCAAGGTGAACGCCGCGGAGCTGGGCGAGCGGGCCATGGCCGGGCTTGAGGACGTCCCCGCCGACCTGCACGGGTCGGATTCCTACCGGACCCGGGTCGGGGCCGCGATGGTGGCCCGGGCCTGGGAGTCGGCCACTGCGGAGGCACTCGATGGGTGAGCGACCGGTCCAGCTGACGGTGAACGGCCGGCAGGTTCGGCACACCGCAGAGCCCCGTCTCACCCTCGCCGACTTCCTGCGCGAGCGGTGCGGGCTGACGGGCACCCATCTCGGGTGCGAGCACGGCGCGTGCGGCGCCTGCACCGTTCTGGTGGACGGGCTCGCCGTCCGCGCCTGCCTGATGTTCGCGGTGCAGGCGGACGGGGCGGAGGTGACGACCGTCGAGGGCATCGCGGTGGACGGTGAGCTCTCACCCGTCCAGGCGGCGCTGCGGGAGTGTCACGGGCTGCAGTGCGGCTTCTGCACCCCGGGTTTCGTCATTTCCATCACCGCGCTGCTGCGCGACATCCCGAGCCCGTCGGACGAGGAGATCCGCGAGGGCCTGTCGGGGAACTACTGCCGCTGCACCGGCTACCAGGGAATCCTCGAGGCGGTGCGCCGCGCCGCGGCCACCGGTGCGACCAGCGCGGACGGTTAGCGCCGGGGCCGTCCCGCGCGCCGGATCAGCCACAGGGCGACGACGAGCACCGCTGCGACCGGCGCCACCCGCTTCGCCACGGGCACGGCGATCGTCCCGAGCAGGTTCACCGGGACGGGCTCCTGGCCGCGCGCCTCCGCGCGGGCGGCTGTGATGTCCCCGCCGGCCGGGCGCGGAGCGGGGCGCGTGGCAGCTTCCTGATGAGGCGCGGGAACGTCCGCCGCGGCCACGGGAGTCACGGCCACGGGAGTGTCGTCGGCCGCGGCAACGGGTGCGGCCACGGGAATGTCGTCAGGTGCTGAGTCGGGTACGGAGGCGGGGGCCGCGGAGAGGACGTTGCTCTCCAGGCACTGGACGAACTGCCGGAGCAGCTTGGCGCTCACGTCGGCGAGCACGCCGCGGCCGAACTGCGCGGCCTTGCCGGAGATGGTGAGGTCGGTGGAGAGCCGGACGGCGGTCGCGTCGCCGTCCTCGGTGAGGGTGGCGGTGATGACCGCGCTGGCGTTGCCCTGGCCGCGGGTCTCGCGGCCGTCAGCCCTGATCACGGCCCGGTGGGCGGCGTGGTCCTTCTCCTGGAAGGTGGCCTTGCCCTTGTACTGGGCGGTGATCGGCCCGACCTTCACCTTGACCGCGCCGCGGTACTCCTCGCCCTCGACCGACAACAGCTCGGCGCCCGGCATGCACGGTGCGATCAGTTCGAGGTCGGTCAGCACGTCCCATGCCCGGTCGATCGGCACGGCGACCCGGAACTCGTTGGTCAGCTCCACTGCTTATGTCCTCACGGTGTCGGCGCCGCGGACGACCGGCGCGCGTTCTCCAGCAGCGAGACGATCGTCGCGGGGCTGGCGGGCAAACTTGTGATCTTCACGCCGAACGGGGCCAGCGCGTCGGCTACGGCGTTGACGACCGCCGGGGCCGAGCCGATCGCGCCGCCCTCGCCGACCCCCTTGTAGCCTCCCGGGCCGGGCGCGGGGGTCTCCAGGTGGCCGTACTCGATCGTCGGGACCTCGGTGGTCGTCGGGAGGAGGTAGTCGACGAACGTCGAGGCGAGCGGGTTGCCGTCGGGGTCGTAGGCGAGGTTCTCCAGCAGGGCGCCGCCGATGCCCTGCACGGTTCCGCCGGCGATCTGCCCCTCGACGACGTTCGGGTTGATCATCGGGCCGACGTCCTCGCCGACGATGTGGCGCAGCAGCGTGACCTTGCCCGTGACGACGTCGACCTCGCAGGTGCAGATGTGCGTCGCGTTGGCCCACAGGATGGGGCTCTGGGCGGAGTAGCGGGCGGTCGCCTCCAGCCCGGCGGACATGCCCGGCGGGAGCGCGCCCGGCTGGAAGTAGGCCAGGTTGGCGAGCTCGGCGTAGTCGACGCCGAGGGTCGGGGTGCCGCGCACGCTGGCCCGGCCGTGCGCGAGCTCGATGTCCTCCTCGGCCGCCTCGAGCTTGTGGGCCGCCAGCGCCACGATCTTCTCGCGCAGGATGCCCGCCGTCTGCGCCACGGCGCCGGCCGTCATCGAGCCGCTGCGGCTGCCGGCGGTGCCGGCGCCGAACGGCGTGACCGCCGTGTCGCCCTGGATCGTGGCGACCTGGTCGAGGTCGACGCCCAGCGCGTCGGCGGTCAGCTGCACCACCGTCGTCTCGATGCTGTTGCCGGTCGAGCCGCCGGCCACATAGACGTTCACCGCGCCGGACGGCTCGATGCGGATCGTGGCGCCCTCGGTGGCGTAGTACCCCATCCCGGTCGAGGTGGGCTCCACATAGCTGCAGGTACCGACCCCGAGGTAGCGGCCGGCCGCGCGGGCCTCGTGCTGCTCGCGGCGGAACGCCCCGTAGTCGAGCATCTCCAGCGCGAGGTCGAAGGTCTCCCGCGGGGACATGTGGTCGTAGGGCATCCCGCACGGGTTCACGTACGGCATGTCGGCCAGGCCGAGCAGGTTGCGCCGGCGCAGCGCGACCGGGTCGAGGCCCATCTGCCGGGCGGCGATGTCGAGGAGCACCTCGCGGGCCATCGACTCGAACTGCCAGGGGCCCCGGTAGGCCGTCCGGCCGCTGGTGTTCGAGAACAGCGAGACCGTCGACCAGGTGGCCTGGGGGATCCGGTACGGGCCCGGAAAGATCATCCCGACGGCCGCGGACGTCCCGACCGGCCACGGGCTGGGGTAGGAGCCGACGTCCTGGGCGTGGTCGATGTGGGCGGCGAGGATCTCGCCGTCGGCGGCGAACGCCATCCGTGCCCGGCCGTGCTCGTGGCGGGCCTGGCCGGCCGACATCAGGTTCTCGCGCCGGTCCTCGATCCACTTGATCGCGGCGGGGACCTTGCGGGCCGCCAGCATGACGCACATGTCCTCGCGCAGCGGGATGACCTTCTGGCCGAAGCCGCCGCCGGTGTCGCGCATGATGACCCGGACGCGCTGCTCGGGCAGGCCGAGCAGCCGGGCGCAGAACGCCCGGACCTCGTGCGGGGCCTGCGTCGCAGCCCAGATCGTGAGCTCACCGGCGGACCACTCGACGACCAGCCCGCGGGTCTCGATCGGCACCGCGGCATAGCCCTGCTGGTAGATGGTCTCGTCGGCGACGTGCGCCGCGGCGGCGAAGACCTCCTCGGCCGCGGCCGGCGGCGGGCCGCCCATCCTCCCGGCGACGTTGCCGGGGTAGGCCTCGTGCACCAGGGCGTCCGCCGTCTCGGCGTCGCGGTAGTCGGCGACGGCGGGCAGCGGGTCGTAGTCGACCTCGACCAGCTCGGTCGCGTCCTCGGCGATGTACCGACTCTCGGCGATCACCAGGGCGACCGGGTCGCCGACGAAGCGGACCTCGTCCGAGGCGAGCGCCGGCCGGGGCGTGTCCGGGATGTCCTTGCCCATCGCGGTGTACCACTGCTCGCGGATGTCCGGGTTGAGATCGGCGGCGAGGAACACGGCGTGGACACCGGGGAGGTCCAGCGCGGCCGAGATGTCGACATGGGTGACGCGGGCGTGGGCGAACGGGCTGCGCACGAAGCAGGCGTGCAGCATGCCCGGCCGCCGGACGTCGTCCACGAACGTGCCGTGCCCGGTGAGCAGGCGCCCGTCCTCCACCCGCTGGACCCGGGTGCCCGCATAACGCGCCGCGGTGGTCTCGAGCATGAGCACCTGCTCCGTTCGTGCGCCGGACGGCCGGGCTACCGCGTACGTCACAGATGCCGCGTACGTCACAGATGCCGCCGGCGCACGACTCTAGCCGTCCGGGCCCGACGATGTTGGGCGACCGCTCAGGAGGGCGCGTCCGCGGCGGTGCCGGCCGCGGACGGGCGGGAACCGGGCCAGCGCCGTACATCCTCCGGGGTGTCGAGGTCGGCGGGATCACCCGGGACCGGCACCTCGTCGACCAGATCCGGGTGCGCGGCGAGGAATCGGCGCGCACCCTCGTCGGCACCGGCGAGCGCGATCGCCTCGCGCCACAGCCGCGGCGCCATGACGATCGGATGTCCGCGCCGGCCGCCGTAGCGGCCGACGGCGACCCGGCCCGGCCGCCAGGCCGTCAGGACGGCGCGCACCGCGTCCGCGCCGATCCCGGGGGTGTCGACCAGCAGCACCGCGACCGCGTCCACCCCCGCCGCACCGGCAGTGGGCACCGGACCGCGGGCGCGGTCCAGCGCGAGTGTGAGCGAGCTGCGCTGCCCGCGGCCGGGGTCAGGGTTCACCACGACGTCCGCGCCTGGAACGGCCGTGCCGTCCCGGACCACCGTGATGATCCAGTGGCAGCCGGCGTCCCGCGCGGCGGCCACCGCGCGGTCCACCAGTCGCGCCCCGCCCACGACGAGCTCGGCCTTCGGCGCGCCCATCCGGCTGCCGCCGCCCGCCGCGAGCACGGCCGCGACGATCCGGGCCGGTGCGTGTCCGGTCATGCCGGCCAGTCTGGTCCCGTCGGTCAGTCTGGTCCCGCCCGCGTGGCGGGAACCGGGCCGGGACGGTGGTCATACTCGCCGTCATGCCGTTACGTGACTTCGCCGACCCGGCGGCGGTGGCCGGTGCCCTCGACGCGGCCGGGTACGTGCCGGACGAGGGCGTCGCCACCGCCGCGTTCCTCGCCCTGCGGATGGGCCGGCCGCTGTTAGTGGAGGGCGACCCCGGCGTCGGCAAGACCGCGCTGGCACACGCACTGGCCACGATCTGCCAGGCCCGCCTGATTCGCCTGCAGTGCTACGAGGGCATCGACGTGAGCCAGGCGCTCTACGACTGGGACTTCCCGCGTCAGGTCCTCCACCTGCGTGCCGCCGCCGGCAGCGCGGACCCGGGCGAGATCGAGGCCTCGCTGTACGACCGCCGATTCCTGATCGCCCGCCCGGTGCTGCAGGCACTCGAACAGAGCCCCGCCGTCCTGCTCGTCGACGAGATCGACCGCGCCGACGACGAGTTCGAGGCGTTCCTGCTCGAGGTGCTCGCCGAGGGCTCGGTGACGGTCCCGGAGATCGGCACGATCCGGGCGGACGTCCCGCCGCTGACGGTGATCACCTCGAACCGGACCCGCGAGGTGCACGACGCGCTGAAGCGCCGCTGCCTCTACCTGTGGCTGGACCATCCGGACTTCGCCCGGGAGGTGGAGATCGTCCGGCGCCGGGTGCCGGGCGCGGCGCGCCAGCTCGTCGCGGACGTCGCCCGGGCCACCGCGCGGCTGCGGGAGGCGGGCCTGCTCAAGCCGCCCGGCATCGCCGAGACGATCGACTGGGCGCTGGCCCTGCACACCCTCGGCCGCTCCCGCCTCGACGGAGAGGCGGCGCGGATGACGCTGGGCGCGGTGCTGAAGTACCGGGAGGACATCGTCCGCGCAGAGCGGGAACTGGGCGAGATCGTCGGCGGGCTGGCGTGAACGCGCGGCCGCCCGCCGCGGGTCCGTCCGCCGCGGGTCCGCTCGCCGAACCGGACCCGCTGGTCGCCCTGACCGGGTTCGCCCGCGCGCTGCGCGGCGCCGGCGCGGCGGCGGACGTGAGCCGGGTCGCAACGGCGGTGCAGGCACTCACCCACCTCGATCCCACCAGCGCCGCCGACGTGTACTGGGCCGGTCGCCTGGCGCTGTGCGCCGAACCGGACGACCTGCCGCGCTACGACGCGCTGTTCGACGAGTGGTTCCGCGGGCGCCTCGACGGGCTGCCCGGGGAGGCCGCCGCCGGGGCCGTCGCGCCGTCGTCGCGGGCGGTGCGGGTCTGGCCGTCCAGCGGCGCCGGCACCGCGCGCGACGACGGTGACGACAGCCCGGCCGACCCGCTCCCCGTCGGCGCGAGCGACGTCGAGCTGCTGCGCCGCCGCGACGTCGCGGACCTCAGCCCGGCGGAGCGGGCCGAGATCGACCGGCTCGTCGGCCTGCTCGCCCCCCGGGCCGGGTCCCGTCCCAGCCGCCGGCGCCGGCCCGGCGGGAACCGCGGGCTCGACCCGCGCCGCACCGTGCGCGCCATGCTGCGCGACGGCGGCGAGCCCGGTGAGCTCGTCCGCGCGCGCCCGCGGGTACGGCCCCGGCGGCTGGTGTTCCTCGTCGACGTCAGCGGTTCCATGAGCCCCTACGCCGACGTGATGCTGCGCTTCGCGCACGCCGCCGTCCGGGTCGCCCCGTTCGCCACCGAGGTGTTCACCTGCGGGACCAGGCTGACGCGACTCACCCGTCCGCTGCGGCTGCGGGACGCGGGGGAGGCCCTGCGGGCGGCCGGTGAGGCGATTCCCGACTGGAGCGGCGGCACCCGCCTCGGCGAGTCGCTGCGCGCCTTCCTCGACCTGTGGGGGCAGCGGGGCACCGCCCGCCAGGCGGTCGTGGTGATCGTGTCCGACGGGTGGGAGCGCGGCGACGTCACCCTGCTCGCCGAGCAGATGGCCCGGCTGGCCCGGCTCGCGCACCGGGTCCTCTGGGTGAACCCGCACACCGGCCGGGACGGGTTCACGCCGACCGCCGCAGGCATGTCCGCGGCGCTTCCCCACGTGGACGACCTGCTGGCCGGGCATACGTTCCAGGCACTGCGAGGACTTGCCGAGGTGATCTCCGATGCGTGACGTGCTCCCCGACCTCGAGAGCTGGTGGCAGGCGGGGGAGACCGTGGGCCTGGCGACGGTCGTCGGCACCTGGAAGTCGGCCCCGCGCCAGCCGGGCGCGGCGATGGCTGTCACCCCGGACGGCTCGGTCGTGGGCAGTGTCTCGGGCGGCTGCGTCGAGGGGGCCGTGTACGACCTGGCCGAGCAGTGCCGCGCGACGTCCGTCCCCGTCCTGCAGCGCTACGGGGTCAGTGACGACGACGCGTTCGCGGTGGGCCTCACCTGCGGGGGCATCATCGACGTCTTCGTCGAGGCGGTGAGCCGGCGGACGTTCCCCGAGCTCGGCGGGATCCTCGCCGACGTCCGGGACGGCCGGCCGGTCGCGGTCGCGACGCTGGTCAGCGGGGTGGGCACCAGCCCCGTCGGGTCCCGCCTCGTCATCCGGCCGGGCTCCGTCGAGGGCACCCTCGGCAGCGCGCGGTTCGACACAGCCGTCCGCGACGACGCGCGCGGGATGCTGGAGCAGGGCCGGACGGGCATCGTCCGCTACGGCCCGGACGGCGAGCGGCGCGGTGACGACAGCGCCGTCTTCGTCGCCTCCTACGCGCCGCGGCCGCGGCTGATCGTCTTCGGTGCCATCGACTTCGCCGCCGCGCTGGCCAGGGTGGGCGCCTTCCTCGGCTACCGGGTGACCGTGTGCGACGCACGGGCGACGTTCGCCACCCGCAAGCGGTTCCCCGAGGCCGACGAGGTGGTCGTCGACTGGCCGCACCGCTACCTCGCCGCGACGGCGGTGGACGAGCGCACGACCGTCTGCGTCCTCACCCACGATCCGAAGTTCGACGTGCCGCTCCTGGAGGTCGCGCTGCGCCGGCCGCTGGCCTACCTCGGCGTCATGGGCTCGCGCCGCACCAACGCCGACCGCGCGCGGCGGCTGCGGGAGCTCGGCTTCTCCGACGCCGACCTGGCCCGCCTGCACGCGCCCATCGGCCTGGACATCGGGGGGCGCACACCGGAGGAGACCGCGATCTCCATCGCCGCGGAGATCATCGCGACGCGGCACGGGGGATCGGGCGCCCAGCTACGGCAGCTGTCCGGCCCTATCCACCATGACCTGCCCGCGCCGGCCGGTGACCCATCCGCGCCGGCCGGTGACCCATCCGCGCCGGCCGGTGACGTGCGGGCATCGGCCCATGACGGCTGAACGTCGCGTGCCGATCGCACGGATCTGATTCCTGTTACTCTCCGGCCGTGCTGTTCGCCTTACGCTTCGACTTCCGTAATCCGGACCTCGCCGGTACGACCATGGCCGACCGTTACGCGGCGGCCCTCGACATGGCCGAGTGGGCTGACCAGCTGGGCTGCGTGACCATCGCGGTCTCGGAGCACCACGGCTCGCCGGACGGCTACCTTCCCAGCCCGATCCCGATGCTCGCGGCGATGGCCGCGCGCACCACGAAGGTGCGTTTCCGTATCGCGGCGCTCATCGCACCGTTTCACGACCCGCTGCGCCTCGCCGAGGACATGATCTTCCTCGACAACATCAGCAAGGGTCGCGTCGACCTGATCGTCGCGGGCGGGTACGTCCGCGAGGAGTTCGCCCTGTTCGACGTCCCGATGTCCGAACGCGGGCGCCGGGTGACCGAGACGGTGACGACCCTCAAGGCCGCGTTCACCGGCGAGCCGTTCGAGTACCGCGGCCGGACGGTCCACCTCACCCCGGGTCCGTTCCGCCCCGGCGGCCCGCAGATCTCGCTCGGTGGCAGCAGCGAGCCGGCCGCCCGCCGTGCCGCGCGCATCGCCGACGGCTTCGTCCCCTCGGTGCCGGAGGTCTGGGAGTTCTACCGCGACGAGGTCCAGAAGCTCGGCCGGCCCGATCCCGGGCAGAGCCCGATCGGCGCCAACCAGGTCGTCGCGCTCGCCGAGGACGCCGACGAGGGCTGGAAGCGGATGTCGCCGTTCTTCCTCCACGAGACGAACGCCTACGGCGTCTGGCAGGCCCAGAACAACGCGGTCTCTCCGTACCGCACGGCTGCCGATGCCGACCATCTCCGCACGACCGGGCAGTACCGGGTGCTGACGCCCGAGCAGTTCGTGGCCGAGCAGAAGGCGGCGCCCTTCCCGTTCGCCCAGCTCCACCCGCTGTGCGGGGGAATGCCGCCCGAGTCGGCGTGGGACAGCCTGCGCCTGTTCGAGCGCGAGGTTCTGCCGGCCTTCCGCTGATCCGTCGCCCCGTCTGATCTGTACCTGTCTGATCCGCGCCCGTCGGCGGTCGACGCCGCTTCTGGCCGCTGGCGGACCGTGCTGATCCCTGGTTCCCGAATGCTGATGCCCGAAGCCCGGACCGGCTTCGGGCATCAGCATTTCGGGCCCGTGGAACCCCGGGTTCGCGATTCCAGCCGGCGTTCGTGTTCGCGGGCCGGCGGCCCGCGCGGTCAGATCCCCGGATCGGCCGGGTCCACCCGTACGACGCGGAAGTCGGCGCCGACGATCCGCCCGTACATCTCGGCTGACATCGGGCCGGGGAACGTCCCGACGACGGAGGTCGGGGACCCGGCGTCGTCGACGAGCACGACGGCGTAGGCGCTGGGTGCCGCCCACTTCCCGCGCACGGCGTGCCGCCAGCTCTCCTCGGACGGGGGGTGCAGGGGGCTCGGCGTCGTCACGCCGGCCTCGCTCTGCGGAAAATGAATTTAACTTCTTTAAATGAATCTAATGCCACTCTGTCGGCCTCGACGAGGTCGGCCTCGACGAGTCGGCGCCCCTTTGTCATGTATCGCTCCGGTCCGGGCGGTGTTCCTGCTGGATGGCGTCCCCTCTCCCTTCGACCAACGGTCCACCATGACGGGCGATCAGGCGAGGGTGTGAGTGGCGTCATACTGCAGGCATGCGGAGGAAGGGACACAGAGCCACCGGCGCGTCGAATGCGGCACGGTCAACGGGCCGGTCCGGTATGGCACGATCGGCACGGGAGATCAGCGGACGAATTGTGGCGGCCCTGGTGGCCGGCGCCTCGCCCGCGTGGGTGTGACAACAGTCAGACCAGCTGGAATCGGTCGGCGACGAACCAGAACCGAGGACCCCGGGTAGACGATGTGAAGCACATACAACCTTGTCTCGCCAAGTTGTTGGGCGCAATCGTCCAGCGCAGGAAGGCCGCCGGGCTCAGCCAGGCCCAGCTGGCCAACCGGGTGCGTTACCAACCGAGTTACCTCTCGAAGGCCGAGCGCGGCCTGCTGGGCGTGCCGTCGCAGTCGCTCGTGGCCGCGATCGACGCGGAGCTGAACGCCGGCGGCGCGCTCGTCGAGCTGCGCCGTCACGCGTGGCTGGAGGACAAGGGCGGTCAGGCGGGCGTCATCTGGCGGGGAGTCCCGGAGGAGGTGGACATCACGGATCGCCGACAGCTCATCGTCGGGGGCGGCGCCGTCGCGGTCGGGCCGGCGGCGGCCGCGGCCCTGCCGGCCGTGCCAGCACTGTCCGACGCACCGGCATCGTCGGGCGCGTCGGCCGTTCCCGCGCCCAGGTCCGGAGCGGCCGGGCCCCCGGCACCGAGCCGGATCGACCTGTCGGGGCGGTGGTGGACGTCCTGGCAGACCTTCCGGGACGGCGAGGAGATCCGCTCCTCGCAGGAGGTCAGCGTGGAGCAGGCCGGCGAGGTCCTCCACATCGAGGCGGTCTCGCGCGGGCTGGCCCTGGAGGAGGGCGGCTACCTCTGGTCGGGCGAGCTGCGCGTCTTCGACAACGAGATCGTCATGGGGTGGTACGTGGCGGTCGACGGCCCGGTGCGGTCGAAGGGCACGCTGTTCCTCTCGCTGCACCCGCACGGTGACCGGCTCACCGGCCGCTGGGTCGGCCTCAGCTTCGACGGCCTGTTCATCGAGGGGTGGGGAGCGATGGCTCGTTCGGAGGAGGCCACCGTGACCCTGATCGACCGCCTCAAGAAACAGTTTCCGAAGGTGGCGTGACGGCCGCTGGAACCGGCGAGCCGGAGCCGCGTGGAGGACCTCGGTGCGGCGGTCGTCGCCCTCCGGCCGGAGGACGCGACCGCCGTCACCGAGATCATCTTCCGCATCCGCTCGCCGAGTGTCTCAGCGCGTCGCGCGGATGGACTCCCGCAGCGAGGTCAGCGTGGCGGCGATGGCCGTCGGCTCGTAGCCGCAGTGGGCCATGCAGTTCTCGCAGCGGGGGTCGCGGCCGCGGCCGTACGACTCCCAGTCGGTCGTGTCGAGAAGCTCCTTATAGCTCGACGCGTATCCGTCACCCATCAGGTAGCACGGCTTCTGCCAGCCGTAGAGGGAGTACGACGGAATTCCCCACGCGGTGCAGGGGAAGTCGACCTTGCCCTCGAGGAAGTCGAGGAACAGCGGCGAGTGCTGGATGCGCCAGCGCTTGCGCCGGCCGTCGGCGAACGCCTTGCGGAAAAGCTCCTGAGTCTCCTTGACGCCCAGGAACTTGTCCTGCTCAGGGGCCTTCTCGTAGGCGTAGGCCGGCGAGAGCATCATGCCGTCGACATTGAGGTCGTTGTTCAGGAAGTCCAGCACTTCGATGACGGTTTGCGGGGTGTCGGTGTTGAAGAACGTGGTGTTCGTCGTCACCCGGAATCCGCGGTCCTGCGCGTCCTTGATCGCGTCGACGGCCTGGGCGAAGACGCCCTTCTTCGCCACGGACTCGTCGTGGCGGTCCTCGAGCCCGTCGATGTGCACCGCGAGCGACAGGTACGGCGAGGGCTTCAGCTTGTCGATCTTGCGCGGGAGCAGCACCGCGTTCGTGCAGAGGTAGATGAACTTCTTGCGCTTGACCAGGCCTTCCACGATCTGCTCGATCTGTGGGTGCATCAGCGGCTCGCCACCCGCCAGACACACGACGGGCGCGCCGCACTCGTCGACGGCGGCGAGCGCCTGCTCGACCGGCATGCGCTGCTTGAGGACGTCCGCGGGGTGCTGGATCTTGCCGCAGCCCTCGCAGGAGAGGTTGCACGCGAACAGCGGTTCCAGCTCGAGCGTGATCGGGAACTTGTCTCGACGTGCGATTTTCTGCTTCAGCAGATAGGCACCGATCTTGATCGCCTGACGCCGCGGAATGCTCATATTCACCCTTCCGGTGTTGATCTACGTTCGCCTGGTGGGTGGTGGAGTCGCGATGCCGTACCGCTCCCCTAAGTCTAAGGAGGCGCCTTATCTAGTTCTTGGGAAAATTCTTCGATGAGAGCTACTTAACCGGCTGGCCGAGATCTTTTTCCGGTCAACTATGTCGCCACCAGCCCGTTTACCGAAGCGAGATGCGATTTTCACGTACCCGCCGGCTACCGCGGTCTCACATCGAACTGGACCTTTGGGCCCGCCTTAGGTCATCGTCAAGGGCACAACGCCCGTCGAGGCGGCGGACGTCCGACTGCTCGCGCACGCACCCGTGAAAGCCGTTGCCCGGCCAGTCAGGCCCGGCGAAGCAGGTCGGAGCCACGACCGTAACCCGGTGGGCGGAAATGCGCCGCGCCCGAACGTGCCGGGTCATCGGGCGGGCGGGTCACCGTGCCATCCGGTACCGGGACGCGGGCGGGCCGTCGGATGCCGCCACCGGACTGAAGACCCCGGTCACGCGGTACGTCTCGGCGGGCACCGGCACCGGGCCCGGTCCCGGGACGCGGAATCGTCCCGGCGCGGCCTCGGGGCGCCGATACCAGTACGGGGGCGCCCGGCGGAGCCGGTCCCGGCGGCCGGCGGGGGCGATCGACGTGTATGCGGGGGAGCAGACGCTCGGCCGCGACCTCCCGGCCTGGGGGAGACGAAGGAGCCCGCGGGCGCAGAGGGAGTGGAACGCGCGGAGGAGACGGGGGCGCAGAGGCAGCCGAGGAGACGGCGGAGATCGCGTGGGCGCGGGCGGTGCGCGGCCACGTGCGGCCGGCCCGGTCGCGCGGGCCGGCGGGTTCCGTTCGCCGGCTTGGGCGTCGGTGCCGTCGAGGTGGTGTGCACCGGTGGTGATCACGGTGCCGGGCGCGGTGCGCCTGATCGTCCAGTGCTGGAGCCGGGGTGGCTTCGTAGCCGACGCGATCCGGCGGGTGCCGGGCGGCGCTGTCAGGAACCGTTGTCAGGAACCGCTGTCGGGGACCGTTGTCGGGCGGCGTCATCGGGAACCGGTGCCGGTCAGCGTCGTTGGGGGCCGGCACCGGCGCGCTCGTGGTTCGGCCCCGCCGCGGGAGCGCCGTCCCGGGCGGACCGTGCCGGCGGCGGCCGACCACGAGCTGGCGGACGTCACATGTCGAGGCGTGACTCGATGGTGCGCAACCGGTGGCGGGCCATCGCCAGGTTCGCGCGGCTCTTGTCCAGCACCAGGTACAGGAACAGGCCGCGCCCAGTGTGGCTGCTCAGAAGCCTGATCAGGTGGTACTGCCGACCGAGGGTGATGAGGATGTCCTCGATGGTGTCCTGCAGGCCGAGGCTCTCCATCGTGCGGATCTTCGCCCGGACGACCTCGGTGTTCCCGGCGGCCGCGATCTCCAGGTCGAAGTTATGGATGTTGCTCAGCTTGCCGAGCGTCATCCCACTCGTGAAGTCGACGAGGGCGACCCCGGTCGCCCCCTCGATCTCCAGCGATTCCTTCAGTGCAACGTCGACGCTGTTCATGTCGCCTCCCACGTGATCATCAACTTCTTCCAGGGCAGCCAGGTCACTGCCTTCGTCGTTGGCGGATCGGTCCGCTCGTGCAAACCACCAGGTCCCGAGCCTTATCCGCATTTCGCCCCACCTGAAAATGGGGGCACTCTCCGGGTCGTCGAGCGCCATGTCGTGGCGGCCCTCTCTCCCGGAAATGCCAACTCACAGGTGCCTGTCAGGGCCATCTCACCAGGGTTCGGGCAGATCTGACCCGTGCATTGGTGGAGCACTTCGCACGGTGATCGGCTGACTAGGCAATTAGAGCGTCGCGAGTGCATGAATTGAGAGGTCCGTGGGATTGTCTACCTGAATTCGTATAACCGCAGGTCAAGACAGGTGCCGAGCCCCAGGAGCAGGCCGCGCCGGCGGGACGGGCACGCGACCCGGCCGATTCGTCACGCGGCCGCGGTGGTCTCGGCCCGGCCGCACCGCCCCGAAGCCCCCACGTGGCAGGCGATCCACCATCGTTCCGTGGACGGCCCTCCGGTCCTACGGCCCACAACCGGGAGCCGCCCACGATGCCACGAGCCACACCGAGCACGCGTTCAGAGCAGAACGTGTGCTCAGGGCGGAACGTGTACTCAGAGCTGAGCGAGCTGCTTGGCGATCGTCTCCACATCGGAGTAGGTCACACCGATCAGCCCGACCTGCTTCCAGCGTAGTACGCCGTTCGCATCCACGAGGAACACCGACCGGCGTAGTCCGAGTCCTGGCAGGGAGATGCCATACTGCTTGACGACCGTGCGGTCGTCGTCCGCGAGCAGGGGAAAGCTGAGAGAATACGAACGGGCGAAGGCTTCGTGGCTGTCGAGGTCCTGCGGGCTGATTCCCCAGACCAGGGCCCCGAGGTCACGGAACACCTCGATGCCGGCGGCGTAGGAACACATCTGCTTCGTGCAGACCGGAGTGTTGTCACCCGGGTAGAAGGCGAGGACGACCGGGTGGCCCCGCTCCCCGGAGAGGGTGAACTCGGACCGGGTGGCCTCCTCACCGGTCAGCGTCAGGCCGGGCAGCGTGAAGTCGGGCGCCGGCTGGCCGATCGCGGGCGTCGCCATCTCAGGCCACCCCCCACTCGCGGCCGAGCGACCCGCCGGGCATGACACGGCGGCCCGGGTCACGGGGGCAGCCGGGGTGAACCCGCCTGGTGGGATCGTCGAGAAGACTCGACATCTGGCTCCTTCCGGGTGCGCCGCGGCGGGGACCGGTCACGTGCGCCGGGTCGCTGGACCCGCGCCCGTGGTGGATGACGGCCAAGCCGTGGATGGCTGAATTAGGTAACCGTACCGGTGGCGTAAAGCGCCGTGTCACGTTTTCGGCTGTTTCGGTCACCTTTCCGCCCACCCGCGGGCCGCGGGTGGGCGGGGCATCCGAGCCCCGGGCGGGCGTGGGATCTGAAGTGTGGCGACTGAGAGAGTCCATGGTGTCACTCGGTCGCCACACTTCTGTCCGGTGCCGGTGCCGGTGCCGGGAGGTCCGGTGTAGGGGTGGGCGGTGTACGGCGGCGTGGTCTGGACATTGTTCTTTTATTGAGGGACCAAGGGCCCTGGTCTGCGGCGATGGTCCCGGCTTCCGGGAATCGGAGTCCGCGTGGCCTTCCGTGCCGCGATGATGGTCGGTCGGGATTGCAGGCCTGTGGCGCCACTCCGAGCGAAGGCCTGCCCACCCAGGTCCGGCTCGTATCGAGTCGCCAATGTGCTGGTAAAACGAATGGCTGGAATTTCCGGTTACACGGAACGCATACTGCACGGTCCTGGGTCTTCCGTCGGCGGCTGCGTCGTCGGGTGGCTCTGCGACACGTGGTCGGCGGCCCCGGATCCTCCAGCTGATCGACCTGCGTTCCGTCGGGTTCCGTAGCGCGCGGAATGGTGGAGGACGACCTCTTCAGCGGTGAAGGAAGGATCGGTTCCTGACACGGTGGCACCGTCGCCGAGCGACTTCTTTCACACCCGCTGGCCGCCTCTGTCGACTACTGTGAGTCACATGGCGCGCTGGTAGCTCGCGTCCAACGCCCCGCGCTCGCGGCCCCGCCATGCCCTCCCGCGGTAGCCGAGCCGCGGAGCCGCCGCGGTTCCGTGGAACCGCGGAATCGCAGCTCCGTAGTCCTGCCACGCCGCTGGGTCACGTAGCGCCGTAGCGCCGTAGCGCCGAGCAGGCGACGCGCTCGGCGGTACGGCGGAATGGCTGGTTCAGAAGGTGACGGGTTGCGGAACGCCGCCGCTGCGGGCCAGGAGCACGTCGAGGTCGTAGTCGTACCAGCGGCGCAGCGGCCGCGGCGATGCCGAGCGGCCCCACTCGTACATCTGGCGCTGCGCGTCGAACGAGCCGTCGTGCCACCTGCGTAGGACGTCGCCCAGGCGCAGCGGCTCGGGCAGGAAGGCGGCGGTGCCGAGCAGGTCCGCGAGGCGTCCGACCGCCTCGGTGGGTGTCGCCTGGCCCTGGTCCACCTCGTCCATCACACCGTCGAGCCGGCGGAACAGGTCCTGGAACTCGGGCAGGTCCGGGCAGAAGGTGCCGGGGAAGGGGGCGTCGAAGAGCCGGTCGAACAGCGCCGGGTCGCCCCGCTCGAGGAAGCCGAAGTAGGTGCCGACGATCCGCGAGATGCCCAGGTTCCAGGCCATGAACCACACCTTGGACCAGGCCCGCCACAGGTCGAAGTCCCGGAAGGACGTGTACGAGCCGGCCACCAGCCGGTCGTTCACGTCGAGGATCGTCTGGTTGAGCTGGTCGATGGAGGCGAAGCGCTCGGCCGAGAGGTCGCCGTCGGCGAGGGCGTCCATGAGCATGGGCGCGAAGGCGTAGATGACCTGCATGGTGTTCGCCATGCCGCGGGAGAACAGCGCGTCGATGGCGCCGGCGGCGTGGCTCATCATGGTCCAGCGGTCACCCACCGTCCGGGTGCTGGAGTACTGGGTGCGCCCGGTGGACACCCAGTCCCAGGTGGGCCGGGCGGCGGCGAACTGGCGCGCCACGCTGGGGAAACGGTCCAGGTAGGTCTGCCACTCCTCGCCGGCGGTGATGCCGGGCTGCTTCGGGAAGCGGCGGGTGTCGAGGTTGAGGCCGACGCTGCACAGCGGGTTGGTGGCGCTCTGGTGGTTGTCGAACGGGATCACCCAGAGCCACCCGCCGTCGAAGATGTGGTGCAGCGTCCCCTGGTGCCACGGCGACGGTTGTCCGCTGGGCCGGGTCACCTCGTCGAACGGGGTGACCCCGACCATGTGGGTGAACAGCGTCCGCGAGTGTGTCTTGAACCGGCAGGGGTCCTCGCGCAGGCCGTACTGGTTGGCCAGCACCGAGTTCCGCCCGGAGGCGTCGACGACGTAGCGGACCCGGATCCGCTCGCCGGCCCGCGTCGTCAGGGTGGCCGCGTCGTCGGCGATCTCTACATGGTCGACGAAGGTCCGCTGCCGCGGGTGGGCGCCGTGGCGCACCGCGGAGTAGAAGAGGTAGGAGTCGATGTCCTGGCGGTGCATGTGCATCTCAGGGCCGTTCGGGAACTCCGAGACACTGCACTGCGTGACCTCCTCCGGGTCCTGGACCTCCCCCTCCCGGTGGTAGACGAAGCCGAAATTGCGTTTCACGCCGCACGCGGACGAGACGTGCTGCCGGACGCCCTCGAAGCTGCTGACATGGCCGAGCTCGGGGACGTCGAAACGTTGCGCGAGAAGTTTCAGCAGATAGGTCGTCTCGCCGATCGTCGATTCCCCGAGTGCGAATCGCGGGTGTGTTCCACTGTCGATGAGTACCACACTGTGACCGTGGCGGGCGAGGATGTTGGCCAGGGTCGAGCCGGCGATGCCGCTGCCGAGAATGGCAACCGAATAGTCGTACTCGCTCATTGCGTGACTCCTTGTACGCCGCTATCGGAGATGATCAGCGGGTCTCGCTCCGCTTGCGGGCTCTCGAGATCCCCCGATCCCTTCACAATCGCGTACTGAACCACTTATCCGTCCGTTGGTCTAGATAAACGCAATATAAACTCGGATGGACGGGCAATTCTCCTGATATCGTTTGATATAGAGTTTTTGCTCCGATATCTACTGGTTAAGGCAAATGCCCGGAATCGTCCGCTGGGCAGGGTCGTCGGCGGGCCCGTCCCGGCGCGGCGGCGGCCGGCGGGCTGCCACGCTGGTGGCATGGATGTGGCATGGATGCGGTGACGCTGTCGGTGGTGTCCAGTGCGCTGGGCGGCATCGCCGAGGAGATGGGGACGCTGCTCGTCCGGAGCGCGTACTCGTCCAACATCAAGGAGCGGCGCGACTGCTCGGCGGCGATCTTCGACGTGGACGCCCGGATGATCGCTCAGGCCGCCCACGTGCCGGTGCACCTGGGCGCCATGTACGAGTCGGTCCGGGTGGTCGCCGAGCGCGGGCCGCTGCCTGGTGACGTGTGGGTGCTCAACGACCCGTTCTCCGGCGGGAACCACCTGCCCGACGTCACGCTGATCTCCCCGCTCGCGTTCGACGGCGAGGTGGTCGGCTACGCGGCCACCCGGGCGCACCACTCCGACATGGGCGGGATGCGTCCCGGGTCGATGCCCGCGGACTCCACCGAGATCTTCGCCGAGGGCCTGATCATCCCGCCGGTCCGGCTCGTCCGGGCGGGGCGCTGGGAGGAGGACCTTCTCGACCTCATCTGCGCGAACTCGCGGACGCCCGACCTGCGCCGCGGTGACCTGCGCGCGCAGGCGGCGGCGAACGGGCTGGCCGCCACCCGGCTGGCCGAGCTCGCGCGCCGGCACGGCACCGGGCTCGTCCTGGAGTCGTTCGCCGAGGTACTCCGCTACGGCGAGCGGCGCAGCCGGGCGGTGATCGCGCGGCTGCCCGACGGCGTCCACCGGGTGGAGAGCGAGCTCGAGGGCGACGGTGTCGACGACCGGGACATAGCGCTGCGGGTCGCGGTGACCATCGAGGGCGACGGCATCACCGTCGACTTCACCGGCACGTCACCGGCGGTGCGCGGCAACGTCAACTGCCCGCGCGCCGTGACCCGCTCCGCGTGCTGTTTCGCGCTGCGGGTGCTGCTGCCCGACGACGTCCCGACCGGCGACGGCACCTACGCCCCGCTGACCGTGGTGACCGAGCCCGGTTCGCTGGTCGACGCGCAACGCCCGTCCGCCGTCGTGGCGGGCAACGTGGAGACATCGCAGCGCATCGCCGACACGGTGCTGGCGGCTCTGCGGCTGGCGGTCGGCGCCGGGTCGGACGTCCTGGCGGCGCCCGGGCAGGGGACGATGAACAATCTGGTGATCGGCGGCGCGACCTGGACGTACTACGAGACGCTGGGCGGGGGGCAGGGCGCGTCCGCCCGCGGCCGTGGCCCCTCCGGGGTGCACGTGGGGATGACGAACACGCTGAACACCCCGATCGAGGCGCTCGAGCTGGAGTACCCGATGCGGGTGGAGCGCTACGAGCTGGCCGACGGCACGGGTGGGCCCGGCAGGCATCCGGGCGGGGACGGCCTCGTGCGCTCGGTGCGGGTGCTGGAGCCGGCGACGCTGTCCGTCCTGACCGACCGGCGGCGGCACGCGCCCGGTGGGGTGGCGGGCGGTGGGCCCGGCGCGGTCGGGCACAACGATGTTGACGGTGTTCCGCTCCCGCCGAAGGCGAGCCGGCAGCTCCCTGCCGGGTCGGTCGTCACTCTGCGCACACCGGGCGGTGGCGGATGGGGCCCGCCGCCGTAGTTCCTCGGGATCGACATCATCACGCAGGGTGTACGTCTGGCTGTCGATCGTTATCTGGACGGCCACACGCCCACCTTCGCGCGCGTGTTCGACTGCGGCAATGTGCACCGGGCTACCCATAGACCAAAGGCGTGATCGGTAGATCTATGTAATTGGCTGCGGACGGACCACACAGCGTTCACGATCGAGGGTGACCCGACCGGGATGCGAGGAACCGGGAGGCCACATGGAGGCTGAGTTCGGTGTTGGCGCCGCGATGGCGGTGGCCGCGGTGCCCGGTGCGCCCGCGCCCGCGCCCGTGACCGCCGCGCCCGCGGCCGTGACCGCCCCTGCCCCACGCTCACCGCTGGCCAGGGCGTTCGACGGCGCGCTGGTCGCGGTCGGCGCGACGGCGGACCCGGGGGAACGGGTCGCCGCGTTCGTGGACCTCGTCCGGAGGTACCAGGAACCTGGTCGGCATTACCACACCCTGCGGCACGTGGCGGAGACGACCGCCGCCTTCCACCTGCTGATCGCCGCCGACCGGGCCGAGGCCGCCGAGGTGCGGCTACCGGTCTGCCTGCTCGCCGTGCACTTCCACGACGTCGTCTACGACTCCCGGGCGCGGGACAACGAACAGCGCTCCGCCGAGCTCGCCGCCGGCGTCCTGACCCGTCTCGGCTGCCAGGCCGAGGCGATCGCCGACGTGTGCCGCCTGGTCGAGGCCACGGCGGGGCACCGGGCGGTGTCCGCCGACGAGGCGTTCGTCAACGACGCCGACCTGCGGGTGCTCGCGCGTCCCGCGCCCGCCTACGACCGGTACGTCCGCCGGGTGCGCCTGGAGTACGCCTGGGTCGGTGGCGACACCTGGGCCTCCGGGCGCGGCGCCATCCTGCGGCATCTGCTGGACGGGGAGATCTACGCGACCTCCTGGGCCCGCAGGCACTGGGAGCCGGCCGCCCGCGCCAACCTCAACCGCGAGCTCTCGGCGCTCTCCCTGACCTGAGGGCTGTTTTCGGCCGCCGGCGCGGATCACCTTCCGGCCACGGCCGACCGTCGCTGGCCGGAGCGGAGACAGAGCCGGTCGTCGATGTGAAGTCGCCGGCCGTCGATGCGGAGTCGCCGTTCGGCCGATGCCCGCGACGGGCGTCGGCCGGCACGATCATCGCCATGATTCGTGTCGAGTCGCTGACCAGACGTTACGGGGCGTCCACCGTCGTACGGGACGTCTCCTTCACCTGCGAACCGGGGACGGTGACGGGCTTCCTCGGCCCGAACGGCTCCGGCAAGTCCACCACACTGCGCATGATCACCGGCCTGACCAGGCCGGACGCCGGTCAGGCCACCGTCGACGGACATCCGTTCGCCGCGCTGCCCAACGCCTCCCGCGCGGTCGGCACGCTGCTGGACGCGTCCGCGACCCACCGCGGCCGCAGCGGCCGGGCGATCCTGCGGACGGCCGCGGACATGGCAGGCGTCCCCCGCCGGCGGGTCGAGGAGATGCTCGATCTGGTCGGTCTCGCCGGCCCGGCGGCCGGCCGCCGCTCGGGTACCTACTCGCTGGGGATGCGCCAGCGGCTCGGCTTCGCCCAGGCGCTGATCGGCGACCCGTACGTCCTCATCCTGGACGAGCCGGCGAACGGCCTCGACCCGGAGGGCATCGCCTGGATGCGCCGGCTGCTGCGGGAGTTCGCCGCGCGCGGCGGGACGGTGCTGCTGTCGAGCCATCTGCTCGGCGAGGTGCAGGCGACCGTCGACCGGCTCGTGGTCATCGCCGCGGGCGCGGTGGTGGCGCGCGGGCGGCTGGACGAGCTGCTCGCCCCCGCCGGGCTGATCGTCGGCGCGCCGGACCGGGCCGCGCTGGCGGCGGCACTGTCCCGGGCGGCGATCCCGTTCGCGCCGAACCCGGACGGAACCCTGCTGGTGGACGTCTCGTCCGGCACGACCGCGGCGGACGTCGCCCGGGCCGCCGTCGGCGCCGGCGTGCTCGTGACCGAGCTGCGCCCGGCGGACCACGGAACCCTCGAGGACCTCTTCTTCTCGCTCACCGCATCCCTCCCCACGGATGTGCCCGCCGGCACCGTCGCGACCGGCACCCGCACCGGCACCGGCACCCGCACCGGCACCGGCACCGGCACCGCCGGCTCCGTTGCCGGCTCCGCCGCCCGGACCGAGGTGGCCCGATGACCGTCACCGCCACGAGAACCGGTGGCCCTGGCGCGGTGGCACCGCGGCCGGCCACCGTCCCGATCCCGTTCGCCCGGCTGGTGCGGGTGGAGTGGGACAAGTGCCTGGGCACCCGCGCCACGCGGTGGCTGCTGGCCGTCGCCACCGCCGTGTCCGTCCTGTGCCAGCTGGTCCCGCTCCTGCTCCCGGACGACGTCGACCAGTGGGCATCGGTCTATCTCGGCCTCGGCTCGGTCGGGTTCGGCGTGCTGCTGCCGGTCGTCGTGATCCTGGCGCTGACCAGCGAGTGGACGCAGCGCACGGTGCTGGTGACCTTCACCCAGGAGCCACGCCGCGCGCGGGTGCTCACCGCGAAGATCACGGTCGGCGTGATCCTGGCCCTGCTCGCGGTCGTCGCGACCTTCGTGATCGCGCTGGGCGGGATGGCGGTCGCCGAGTGGGGGCTGGGCCGCTCGGTCGTCGCCGACCGCCCGTGGGGCCTGCTCGTCCTGGGGCTCGTGCTCGCCTCGGTGGTCGGGACGGTCTCGGCGATGGGTTTCGCGGCGCTGTTCGGCTCGAGCGCGGCCGCGATCGTGAGCGTCTACCTCATCCCGACCCTGTGGGGCGTCGTCTTCTCGTTCGGAGTGCTGCGGAAGCTGAGTCCGTGGCTGGACAGCGCGCAGTCGGCGACCTGGATGCAGGAGGCGCGGTTCGACGGCCATCTCGGCCAGATGGCCGTCTCGTCTGCGCTGTGGGTCCTGGTGCCGCTGGTGGCCGGCTTCGTCCGCACCCTGCGCCGCGAGGTCTCCTGACCCGGCTTCACCTGCCGGTGGCGGGCGTCGGACGTCCGCCAGGCGTCGGATGCCCGGCGGGCGGGCTGCCGGTGGGTGGGCTGGTGGCGGGTGCGTCGCCGGAGGAGCGGCGGGCTCGTCGGCGTAGCAGCGCGGCGACGCCCGCCCCGGCCAGCAGGACTCCGCTGAGCACCGGCCCGGCGGTGAACTCGGCCGCGTCCGGTTCGAGGCCGGGCCAGACGAGGGCGAACAGCAGCAGCGAGCAGATGGCCCCGACCGCGCTGGTCAGCAGCGGGAACCGGCGGACGCCGGGCAGCCCGAGCAGCGCGAGCCCGCCCAGCACACAACCGAGGACCGCGCCCGCGAGCAGCGCCGCCCCGACGGAGTGGACCACGACGGCCGGCAGCCACCCCGGCTGCCACGACCACGAGTCGCCGTTCCAGCGCAGGCGCATGCCGCCGCCCGTGCCGGCCGTCCCGAGCGGTGCGCCCGGCCAGACCAGCAGGTGCACCAGGCCGTGGGTGACGATGACGAATCCGCCGGCCCAGGCGGCTCCCCGGCTGACCACCCCGCGACCGACCGGGTCTCGCCTGACGGGGCCCCGGCTTACCGGGCCCTCGCTGACCGGGTCGAGGGTCACCGGGCCATGCTCACGCCGGTTCGCTCACTGCAGAGTCACCGCGTCGACGTCGGACCCGGCGTCGGCGCCCGGCCCTTCCCAGCCCGCGGGCTCCTCCCAGCCCGTCTGATCCGTCCAGCCCGCCTGATCCGTCCAGCCGGTGGCCGCCGAAGGAACCGCGGAGGCGGGCGTGTCCGCGGAGAGCGCGTGGAGGTCGCCGGCGGTGGCGGTACCCGACTCGGCCGCGGCGGCGAGCACCGTCGCGGCGAGGACAGGGTCCAGGTCTGGTGGAACCGACCGCAGATCCAGCAGGCAGCAGCCCTGCTCGACCCGTCCGAGGACGGACGGGCGGCCGCGGCGCAGGAAGGCGGCCAGGGCCGCGTCCAGTGCGACGGCCGCACTCGGCAGGCCGCTCTCCCACATGTCCGGCCCTGGCCCGTAGACCGTGTGGCCGCCGTGGCCGCCGTGGCCGCCGTGGCCGCTGTGGCCCGCTCCGGCTCCGACGGCGCCGCGGCGCACGGCGGCCCCGGCCCGGGCGGTGTCGTCGATGCCGTCCGAGCCGACGACCGCCCGGCTGGTCACGGCGGAGGCGGGGACCCCGGACTGCCGCAGCCAGGACGCCAGCCGCTCGGCCCGGTGCCGCAGCTCGGCGGGCTCGGCGCGCAGCGACCTGCGGACGGGGTTGTCCCCGGTGCCCAGCGTGGCCTCCAGTGCGGCCAACGTCAGTTTGCCCACCCGCAGGGCGCGGGCGAGCGGATGCCGACGCAGCCGGTCGACCAGGTCCGCGCGGCCCAGGACGAGGCCGCACTGCGGCCCGCCGAGAAGCTTGTCGCCGCAGGTGGTGACCAGGCTGACCCCGCAGCTAAGCCAGGTCGAGGCGTCCGGTTCGTCGGGCAGGGCGGGCTCGGGGTGCAGCAGTCCGGATCCGGGATCGCCGACGAGTGGCACACCGCGGCCGGCGCACAGATCGGCGAGATCGGCGAGCGCCGGGGCCGTCGTCAGCCCGACGACCCGGTAGCTGGGCGGATGTACCCGAAGTACGAAACCGGTGCCTGGCCCGATGGCGTCGGCATAGTCGCCGAGTGTGGTCCGATTTGTGGTCCCAACCTCGCGCAGCCGGGCTCCGGTCGACGTCAGCAGCTCGGGCAGGCGGAGCCCGTCGGCTGTCTCGATGAGCTCGCCGCGGCTGATGACTATCTCCCGGCGGCCCGCGAGCGCCGCGGCCGACAGGATGAGCGCGGCCGCGTTGTTGTTGACCACGTGCACGGAACGGGCCATTGGCACGGCCGCGGCCAGTGCGGTCATCGCCGTGCGGCCGCGCCGCCCGCGGCGACCCGTGGCCAGGTCGACCTCGACGTCGCAGGTCCCGGCCGCGGCGTCGAGCGCGGTGCGGGCCGCCGGGGACAGCGGCGCGCGGCCGAGGCCGTCGTGCAGGAGAATGCCGGTGGCGTTGATCACCGGGTGTGGGCCTCCGGCCTGCCGGGCGGGCGCCACCAGCACGGCGGTCGGCGCGGGCGTGGTGAGGAACCGCGTCGGCTCGGTAAGAGGTCGACCTGGATCGGCGGTCACCTTGAGTGATGTTAATGGCACTTATCTGTGATGGATGGTTGGCGCTCCGTCGCCTGTCCCCGATGCGTGGCCTGACTGTCGTCCTGAGACGGGATCGCCGTGGGTTCCGTCAGGGCGTTGTCGGGAGTAGCTTCGGAGCTGAAGGGGAGTAGCCCCGCCGTGTGGCCACCGGCCGTGTCCGATCGCCGCGCCCGTGTCACCGCGCTCCGTGCGCGGCGGATGCGCCGCGGTCGTCGGGTCGCCGGGGAGCCGCACGGTCCGGCGCGTCGACATACTGGCCCGACCTGTTCGGGCCCGGCCGTCGGGCCTGACCTCCGTCAGGTGGGCGAGACCTTCGATCTGGCTGTCATGCCGGGTCGAAGGCGGCTCCCGTCCCGGCCCGGCTCCAACGAGAGGGACCCGAGCCGTGAGCCTCACCGCCGTACTTGTCACCTTCGGTGTGATCTTCCTGGCGGAACTGCCTGACAAGACGATGGTGGCGAGCCTCGTGCTGGGCAGCCGCTACCGTCCCCTCTACGTCTGGACGGGTGTCGCGGCCGCCTTCGTGATCCACGTGACAGTGGCGGTCGCCGCCGGCAGCGCGATCTCGCTGCTGCCCGGGCGGCTCGTCGACGCGGTCGCGGCGGTGCTGTTCGCGCTCGGCGCGGTGCTGGTGCTCCGAGAGGGACGCGAGGAGACCACGGACGAGTCCGAGCCCAGCCCGGCCGAGGCGTTGCCCGCGCCGACGGCTGCCACCGTGGTCGCGGAGCCGGCGGGCGGTGCCGGTACGGCTGGCGGTACTGCTGACGCTGCTGGCACCGGGCCTGCGGCCGGCCCGGTTCCCGCTGCGGAGCCGAGTTCGGCGCGCCCGGTGAGCGCGGACCCGTCGCGGTCCACGTTCCCGCGGGTCGCGGCGACGTCCTTCGCGGTCGTGTTCGTCGCGGAACTCGGTGACCTCACCCAGTTCTCGACGGCGAACCTCGCCGCCCGGTTCTCCGCGCCGGTGGCGGTGTGGCTCGGCGCGGTCCTCGCACTGTGGACCGTCGCGGGTCTGGCCATCGTCGGCGGTCGTGGGCTGCTTCGTGTCCTGTCGGTAAAGGTGATCACGCGGATCGCCGCGGTCGCGTTCACGGCACTGGCGCTGATCTCGCTCGTGGACGCCATCCGCGGCTGACCGCCCGGCACGGGCCCCGGTTCGCCGGCCGAACGCGGCGCGGCAGACTCCGCACATGCCGCCGCGACGCAGGACCGACCTCTGGCAGCCGCTCCCTCCGGCCATCGACGACCAGCCCGGGAGCGCCGCCGCGTCCGCGGGAGGTGGCCGCCGGGTCGTCCGTGGAACCGTCGACGACCTGGCCGCGGCCGTCAGCGAACTCGACCCGGACGCCGGTGGCCTGACCGGGACGACGGTGGAGTCGATCGTCCTGGCCGGCGCCCGTGTCCTGGGCGGGCGGGTCACGGGCCTGCGGCTGCGCGACGTCGTCGCCGATCAGGCCGTCCTGGCCGGCATCGTGCTCGACGGGGGCGGCGCGACGCGGGTCCGGGTCACCGGCGGCCGGGTGTCCGGCACGGTGTGGATCCGCGGGGAGCTCAACGACGTGGTGTTCGACCAGGTACGGGCGGACGGGCTCGCGCTGCGGGCCTGCCTGCTGCGCCGGGCGCGGTTCGTGAACTGCGACCTCTCCGGGCTGGATATGACGGACACACGGCTCGACCACGTGCGGTTCGAGGACTGTGATCTCAGCTCCGCGATCTTCACCGGTACGCAGATCGCGGCGGCTCAGCTGCGGGGATGTCGTTTCGACGGCGTGGTGGGAGCCGATGGCCTGGCCGGAGCCGAGGTGGACTCGTCGGACCTGGCGAGTCTCGCCGGGCCGATGGCCGCCGCGCTCGGAATATCTGTGGTCTGAGCGTTTCCGCCCGTACCTGGGTTGTGCCTGAGGTACCCGTGGTCCGGAGGCTCGACCCCGACCCCCGGTCCGGATGCCCGATTCGGATGTTATTAGTAAAGATTCTCCTGATTTCGGGTGAAGGTGGCGGATCGCCGGAATGTGGAACGTGATGAAAGGCGTGCGGACCCATGAACGGGATGTTTCCGCCCTGCTGGGAGACCTCGCGACGGTCCGTGCTTATATCGGTGCGTCGATCGCGCTTGTGACGATGTGGACACGAAGAGTGCCCCAATATGCCCGATCGAACCGGTGGCGATGGGGCTGCCGGCGGACAGCGGAGGGAACGGCGACGAGATGATCACGGAGGAGGGCAGCTGCGGTGCCTGGCAGCGCGTGCCCGAAGAGATAGCGATGCGGCTCGACGATGTGCCAGGAGCCGCGTACGAGGTGCCCAGCGAGGTGACCTGCGCGCTTCAGCAGGGCCACCCGGACAACCACATGGCGGTACTGCAGGGATGGGGGAACGAGGAGGTCTGGCTGTCGTGGTCCGCCCCGAGGACCATCACGGCCCCCGGGTGCCGCGCCGAGGGGATGACCTGCCTGCTTCCGACCGGCCATCAGGGCCACCACTATGTGATCATGGCTGACGTGGTGGAGGACGAGGGCCCGTACTGGGTCGCCGACCGCGCCGATCTGGACACGCGGCGGGCCGGCGTCCTCGGGGGCTGACCGACCTGGCCGTTCTCCGCCGGCAGGCAGCGGCCCGGCGGCGGTGTCCCGCCGCGGGCACCGGCGGTTTCAGGGCCGCCGCGGGCATCGGCGGCTTCTGGACCGCCGCCGATACCAGCGTCTTCAGGGCCGCTGCCGGTGCTGGCCGAAGACTAGGACGACCTCGGTGTCGGTGACGAAGTCCTGCAACCGGGCCTCGGCCGGCACGGAGGCCAGCGCCCGGCGCAGGCCTCCGGCCGTCGTGCCCTCGGTCGCCACGACCGTGAGCCGTGAGGCGCCCCCGGCCGGGTCGGGGGCGGCCCGGAACGCGGCCGGCCGCGTGGAGGCGATCGTCATCAGGTGATCGACTATGCGGAGGATCTCGTCCGGCTCGAGGTCGGCGAAGGCGGCACGGCCCGGTTCCGGCGGTTCGATCCGCAGCCGCACGGTCACCTCCTCCTCATCGTCGCCTTCCGTGTCCTCGTCGTCCGCGATCTCGTTATCGCTGTTGGCGTGAGCGCCCCGGGACCCGCCCGTGGGCCCACTCTCCGGACGGCCCCCCGAACCGGGCGTCACGGTGACGGTGACGGCGGTCCCGTCGACCCGGCCGACGAAGATCCTGGTGTCACTCGGGAACGTCGGGACGTCGGTCGGGGACGTCGTGGTGTCGGTCGGGGAGATCGCCGGATCCGAGGGTGACCCGGAGTGAGCGTCGCGCGGCCCGGTGGCCGGGGCCGCGGCGCCCGGGACGGTCGCGGTCGGGGCCGTGACGGGGCTGGGGGTGGATCGGGGCATCGTTACTCCTGTCCGCGGCCGAGGGATTGCTCGATCGCTGTTCACGGGACGACGCTCTCATGTGAATTTCGGCCATTACACCCCGCGGGCCGGGGAGCTTTACCCGGCATCCGCCTTTCCTGGACGGATCGGCGGCGGAGATCGGTGGAGGTGGCCGCGGTGGGCCGTCCCGCGTGAAACAGGACCACCGTGAAACAGGACCACAGAGAGACGCAAATTCCGCGGGTCGGTTGCTCCACGTAAACCAGATTGCTTCAGGTAGCTGTTCTACGCCATCGGGTGTCAGCGCAGGCCGAGGGGGATCGCTGTGGCCGCTCCCACGCCCGTCCACGGCGAAGACGCGGACGGATGAAAACGTGACGGACGCGCGGGTGTGAGCCCGATAGCGGAGGGGTAGGTGCTGGGTTATCGCGCTTGTCAGGAGCGCGTCGCGCCGTGGGAGGCAGGCCGGCCGTGCTTCCCGCCCCGCACCGTCGTTTCGGCCGACAGCGGAGCCATGGTCCCCAGCGTGCGTGTGGAAGTGACAGGTCGGGACGCTGTCGTGGTGCACCCGGTTGGCGAGATCGACTACTCGTCACTGGAACCGCTGCGGGAGGCGTTGCTCGACGCCCGAATCGCCGGAGTTCGTGAGATCGTCGTCGATCTCGAGCAGGTCTCGTTCCTGGACTCGCAGGGGCTTGCCGTGATCCTCTACGCGCACCAGCGGCAGCGGTCCGCGGGCGGGCGCCTGATCCTGCGAAACCTGAACGAGAACACCTACCGGCTGCTCGACGTGACCAATCTGACGACCGTGATCGACGTCGACCACGGCTCGGTCGCCGTCCCGAACGGCACGCGCTCCAATGCCGCGAGCCCGAACGGCACGCGGGCGAGCGGCGCGCGTGGCATGGAACGGTGGCCGGGAGTGACGTCGCGCCGCGGAGCCTGAGCTGTCCGGCCCCCGAGCGGACCCGTCGCTGTGTCCATCCACGGCACCGGGCCTAGCCGCGCACCGGGTGCCGGTAGCGGTAGGAGACGTCGGCGGCGTGCCGGCGGAACCCGAGCCGGGTGTAGAGGCGGACGGCGCGAGCGTTGTCCTCGTCCACGTAGAGCATCACCGAGGCCAGACCGATGTCGCGCAGGTGCCGCAGACCCACGATCGTCAACGCCGCGCCCAGCCCGGTGCCCGCCGCCGCCGAGGCCACGCCGACGACGTAGACCTCACCGATCGGCCCTGGTCGCCCGGCCGGCTGGTCCGTCGCGGCGGGGTGCTCGGGTACCGGGTCCTGCGGGTGAACCTTGGTCCAGTGGAAGCCGAGCAGGGCGCCGTTCCGTTCGGCGAGGAAGAAGCCGGCCGGGTCGAACCAGGGCTCGCCCTCCCGCGCACGCAGGTCGTCCAGCGTCCAGCGGCCCTGCTCGGGGTGGTCGGCGAAGGCCTCGGCGTTGACGGCGAGCCAGGCCTCCTCGTCCACGCCCACTTCGAAGGCCCGGATCGTCACGTCGGCCGGGATGATGGGCCTTGGCAGATCATCCGGATCGCCGGGGCGGACCGAAGCCAGGGGCCGGCGCAGCTGCAGGAGCACCCGCTCCCGGTCGAACCCGTTGCGCGTGGCCAGCGCGGCCGCGGCCGGTGTGTCCCCGTGTGCCCAGATGTTCAACGAGACCGGTGACGTCGTCGCGAAGAGGGCGTGGACGAGCGCGGTACCGACTCCCCTGCGGCGGTGGTCGGGATGGACGACCAGCTCAGCCTGCCGCTCCGTGGCCGTGCCGCCGAGCGCCGCGTAGCCGACGACAGCCGAGCCGGCGCGGGCGACCAGGTGCTCCACGCCGCCACCGGCCGGGCCGGGGCGGAGGGTGAGGCGGACGTCCTCGGAGACGCCGCCGTTGCCGTCGGCCCGCTCGGCCGCGGCCAGCAGGTCGGTGATGGCGGCGATGTCGGCCACATCGAGCGCGCGGAGCCAGCTCAGCGAGGTCACCAGTCGACGTTAGTGCGTCCGGGCCGGACATTCGCCCGGCACGAGGACGTTCCCCAGAATGTCGATCTTCCCGGTACCGGTGTCAATGTGACGAGTGCCGGCGGGGGGCGGTGACGGCGGGACCTGTGTCCCGCCCGGTCGCGGCGGAGCCTGCGTCTGCACGTGACCGCGAGGTTACGTCAGGCGTCAACGGACGCCGACCGTGGCTGTCCGTGACCGGTGGCGGAAGGCGCCGGTGGGGCAAGGCGCCGGTGGGGCAAGGCGCCGCTGGCGCAGGGCGATGGTGGCGCAAGACGCCGGAAACGCCGAAAGGGCCCGGCGGTCGTCGTCACCGACGACCGTCGGACCCTTTCGGAACGCGCGCGGTGGTGCTGGCGCGAGCCCCGTGCCTGCGGAGCAAGTGGCGCCTGTGGAGCGGGTTGCGCCAGTGGTGAGGTCAGACGCGCTCGGGGGTGCGGATGTCGTCCCGGTCCATACGGTTGGCACCGGACTCGGGCAGCGGCGAGATCGGCGGCGCCACGAACTTGTAGCCCACGTGGCGGACGGTTCCGATCATCGCCTCGTGCTCGGGCCCGAGCTTCGCCCGCAGTCGGCGGACGTGCACGTCAACCGTGCGGGTGCCGCCGTAGTAGTCGTAGCCCCAGACCTCCTGCAGGAGCTGCGCGCGGGTGAAGACCCGCCCCGGGTGCTGCGCGAGGTACTTGAGCAGCTCGAACTCCTTGAACGTGAGCTCGAGCGGACGTCCACGCAGCTTGGCGGAGTAGGTGGTCTCGTCGACCGACAGGTCGCCGGACCGGATGACCCCGGCCTCGGCCGTACCGCCGGCGGCGGCGACCCGCCCGATGGCCAGGCGCAGCCGCGCCTCGACCTCGGCGGGACCCGCGGTGTCAAGGACCACGTCGTCGACGCCCCAGTCCGCCGACACGGCGGCGAGCCCACCCTCGGTGACAAGGGCGAGCAGCGGGGTGGTGAGCCCGGTGGTGCGCAGCAGCCGGCACAGGCCCCGCGCGATCACGAGCTCACGGCGGCCGTCGACGACGATCACATCGACCGGCGGTGCGTCGAGCAGTGCGCTTGCCTCCAGCGGTGCCACCCGGACCGTGTGCGTGAGCAGGCCGAGTGACGGGAAGGACTCGGCTGACGGACCGGGGGCGTTGGTGAGCAAAAGGACGACGCTCAAGACGGCTCCTCCAGGTGCGGTGTGTGTTGGGGCAGCGTCGACCCAGCGATCCTTGTCTCCGGTGTCCCACGTTCCACGACCGTCATGGGCATGAAACGAGCACCGGTCCATGGGGAGGATAGCGGAGTGCCCTACTCCGCTCCTACTGTCTACCGACTTCTTCCCACCGCAGACGCTGAGATCCTGGCCACGGAGCTGCGTAATCGTGTTCCCGCGGTGACAGACCCGCACGGGGTCTGCGTCGTTCTCGTCCACGGGTTCTCCGGGTCGATCGGGCGACCCGCGCTGCGTGCTGTAACAGCCGGATTGCGCACGCACGTGAGTGTGCTGTCGATGGACCTGCGAGGTCACGGCAGATCGACCGGCACCTGCACTTTCGGGGACCGCGAAGTCCTGGATGTCGACGCGGCGGTAGGCGAGGCGCGACGGCTCGGCTACCGCGAAGTGGTCACTATGGGGTGGTCCATGGGTGGTGCCGCGGTGGTCCGGCACGCGGGGCTGGCAGCCGGCGGCGAGCCGGTGCACGGGCACCGGATCCGGCACCGTCCGGACGCGGTCGTCGCCGTCAGTGCCGCGAGCCGGTGGTTCGTCCGCGACACGGCGCCGATGCGCCGCATCCACTGGTTCGCCGAGACGGCGTCCGGACGAGCCGCGGCCCGGGTCGCCCTGGGCGTGCGCATCGCCGCGCAGCCATGGCCGGCGGTGCCGCCCTCGCCGGTCGAACTCATCGGACGGATCGCACCGACCCCCGTCCTGATCGTGCACGGTGACCGTGACTCGTACTTCACGCTCGAGCACCCGCGGGCGCTGGCCGCCGCGGCCGGCCCGACCGGGCAGCTGTGGGTGGTCCCGGGATTCGGCCACGCCGAGGCCGCCGCCACCGCGGGCCTGCTCGACCGCATCGGCGCCCACCTGCCCGATCTGCTGGCCGGCCGTCCCGAGTGGTCGGCGCGCGCGGGGCGCATCGCCGGGGAGACGGCCGAGGGCCTGGGGTCGGGTCTCGACGCTGGCCGGGGGGTTGGCCGGGGCCCGGGAGGTGACACGTCCCCAATACTGGGCGAACCGTCGTCCGGAGTCCTGCGGCCACCGGTCGCGCGGCGGGGAGCGGCGGGGGAGTGGCGTCGTTCCGGCCCTGGTCGAGGGAGCGGTCACGACGCGGTTGACGTGGATTGAGTCGACGTGGACTGACCGGACGCGGTCGACGTGGACTGACTTGAAGGAGAACCGTGGCACGCATCATGGTCAGGTACTGGGCCGCGGCCCGCGACGCGGCCGGCGTCGCGCAGGAGGAGCTCGACGCCGCCACTCTCGCGACCGCGCTGGCCGACGTCACCGAACGCCGGGGCGAGCGCCTCGGCGCGGTACTCGCGAGGTGCGCCTTCCTGGTGGACGACGAGCCCGTCGGCCGGCGTGATCCCGACAGCGTCACGCTGCGGGAAGGCGCGCTCATCGAGGTGTTACCCCCGTTCGCGGGGGGATGAGCCGCTCTCCTCTTGACGTCGTGCCCGCCGTTTCGGGGGTCGACGGGGCTGCTCTGCTCCTGAAACGGCGAGTGGGACGGCAAACGACAAGTAGTTCGATGATTCGGCGCGGCCTGGGTCGCGATGACGGCGCTGGGGGCGGGCGTCCGCGGCCGGCTGACGCACGGACACATGCAGCCACCGTCGGGCCCTGGAATCTTCGTCGATCGACCGTGGCAGCATGGTGCGGTGCCCACGCCCGAGCCCGGTTCGCCCGGATCGCCGGAAGTCGCCCGGCCGGTCGGTGCGGCACGCCCCGCCGAACCGGCCCTGCCGGATCCGTCGGTCGCGCCGGGCGAACCGGACCTGCCGGTCCCATCGGTTCTGCCGGGTGGGCTTGAGGCGGTGTCCGTCGGGGCGACGGTCGCGGTGCTGGCCGCCGGTGCGGCGTTCGCGGCGGCCGCTGGTCCCTGGGCGCTGGCGGGAGTGCTGCTCGCGGCGCAGATTGTCCTCGGCTGGGCGTGGACGCGCTCCCTCGGTGCCTCGGCGGGAACCATCGCCCTCGTCGCCGGCAGCGCGCTGGCCTGTGACCTCGCCGTGCTCTGGCCCGGCGACGGCGAAGCGGGCGGTCACGGCTACGACGACAATGGGATCGGCACGGTCGCCGGCGTCATCGGGGTCTCCCTCGCGGTGACGGTGCTCTACCAGCTCGCGCGGCGCGTACACCGGCCCGGCCCCGCGGCGGCGCCCGCGGAGGGTCGGCCGTCCCGCGCGGCGGACCGGGTCAGCGGTGACATGGCTGCCGCGCTGGGCGGTGTCGCCGTCACCGCCTTCCTGACCGGATTCCTGGTGCTGCGCTCGGAGGCCGGAGCCCCGAAGCCCGCCGACAGCATGGTGATCGCCGGGCTGATCGGGGCCGGGGCGTCGGTACTGGCCGGCCGGCTGCTGGCCGCGCTCGCCGGCCTCGGCCGTTTCGCGGCGCCCGGCGGACCTGGCTCGGCGGGCGGGGGCGTGGCACGAGCTGTGGTCCTCATCGCGGCGGCGTTCGGCGCCATGGCGGGTGCGGCTGCGGGCTCGCTCTACGGCTCGCTCACGGACCTCGGGGCGGGCCCCCCGGCCCCCCCCCCCCCCCCCCCGGCCCGCCCCCCCCCGGGGGGGGGGCCCCCCCGGGGGGCC